>CAYZUW010000175.1:0-8738 GCA_964481325.1 uncultured Saprospiraceae bacterium | reverse complement strand
TGCAAGGATAGGTAATATAGAATTTGAAAAATTAAGGATGAGGCCACTCCGGAAACTGGCGGATTGCAAAAATGGAAAATATCGGCAATAGAGACATTTTGTGGTTTCGTAAGTTTTCGGAGTGGGCTCAAGTATTCTCTTTTTGCGATATGGATAGTAAGGAGTCTCGAACGGAATGGTAGTGGAGCTTTGAGAAGTCCGAAGGACCGGAACGAACGTGGAGTCCTGAATAGCCAGGTCTACTGCGCGGGTTGGGATTTAGGGGAGGGCAGTAGAATCGCCCAAATCATAAACAAAATGAAATAGCTGAGAGAACTATTATAACAGGGAAATAAAAAAAAACGCTCAACGATAGTCAAGCGGTCTTTATGGTTATTGTATTTTTAAGTCCTATTATTTACCTGTTTCTCCAAAATCAAAAAGTAGAGAGAATCTTAAGGTGTTATCCAGTGGACTTCTTTGCGAATTGGTTGGAATTAAATAAGAAAAGTTGAGTCCAAATATATTGTATTTGATCCCTAGTCCAAGAGTGAGGTACTTTCTATTTCCTTTTGTAGAAGCCTCTCCGTAATAACCTGCACGAACTGCAAACTGTTGATCGTACCAGTATTCTACACCGAGAGAGTAATTGATTTCTCTTAATTCTTCACTGAATCCGTTTGGTGCATCCCCGAATGAATTGAATATAGATGCAACTACACTTTGTTCTCTATAGTCGACAATATCAGGATTTCCACCTTGCTCGCATAGTGATGCATCTCCAACGCATGGAGTAGGGACCAATAGTTTATTGAAGTCAGTCAAAAAAGTAATCTCATTATATTGATCAAGCTCTAATTTCCAAGCCGCACCGATACCTAAGTTTGCTGGCAAATAATCTTGATTTACACTATTGGTGTATGAAACTCTAGTACCAATATTAGTGACAGCTGCACCAATAGATAGCTCTGTATCCATATTTTCTAATGCTAATGGAGTAGTATAAAATAATGATAAATCTGCCGCACCAGCAGTAGCGGGGTTAATTTCAACATTATTTATCGCTTGCCCAGAAGCAAGATTGGAATATATAAATCGGAGCGAAATACCTACAGAAAACTTTTCTGAAAGTTTTCTAGAATAAGAGCCAGTTATTTCAAATTCATTTGGATTTCCTTGTCCTAGAGATTCTCCGTTGGCGTCTGTAAAATTTATTTGTCCAAGATTGAAAAATTTTAAACCAAAGCCAACAGCAGAAAGATCGTCATTTAGTTTTTTATATCCTGAAAGATAGGCCATATATACATCGTTGAGCCCTAAGGATCTCAACCAAGGCGTATAGGTAACAGAAAGTCCTAAATCATTTTCTGCCGTAGTTAGTTTTGATGGATTGAAGAATACAGAATTGGGATCAGCAGATAAAGCAAGTCCCGCATCTCCTAAAGCTGCAGATCTAGCATCAGGTATAATTCTTAAAAATGGCAAGGCCGTAATCAATGTATTGACGCAAGGACCTCCATCAGGTCCTACAAACATACCACTTTCGGGGTTGAATGAACACTGAGATTGGGCGTTCATGTCATAGGCTAAAAATGCGAGAGACATGATGGTTAATATTAGTATTTTTTTCATTTCGATATTTTCTTCGATCTTTTATATAAAACTATGCAAAAGTAATAAATTCAGAGGTGATAATGCCTCTAAAAGCGTAATCAGTCAGGTCTTACACCTAAACGAGTATAATCTTAATTTTATTTTAAAATTACTAACTTTTCAAATTCACTTTCTGCCGCTTCTATGCCTGAGTTGTCAGATGGAGCAGCTTTTACCTTGTAGAGGTATACGCCTCTTGCTATATCCGACCCAAAATCATCTTTTCCGTCCCAATTTATGTTTCTGACGCTAGTACCGTCAGAGACTACTTCAGCATTTATCGACTTGACCAACTTGCCAGAGATCGTAAAGATTCTTACTTGTACGTCTAGCAATTGCCCAGGGAGATTGTGCTCAAACATGAATTGTGTATTGGTTGTGAATGGATTAGGGTAGTTTAGCACTTGTTCTAAAGCCAAATTTTGGCTTTCTGCTACAATAAATTCGGTGAATCCTTCAGCCGAATTATTGGCTACATCCCATGCTTTCACAGTTATCTCATGTCTGCCAGCCGCCAAATCAAAGAGTGGAAAACGGACAGTCCCTTGTGTGTAGTCGTCAATTCTTGCTTCGTAAAAGTCATTAAGTGCAAATGAATTGTTGTTATCTTGGTCTAAAACACCTGTCAAGTCATGACCTATACTAGTTCCTGCAACATTTATTCCTAAATTGTCAGAGAGATTAACCAACAATATTGGGTCTGGCGAGGTAACTCCACCCAAGACGAAATTCTCGTTATTCATAAACACCTCCACTCTTGGAGGTTCGTTATCTATGACGCCGTCCGGATTGGTTCCACCTACAATAAAATTGGTGAAAAAGCCTCCTGCGTCCTCTGTATTGTCATCTATGGCATAGTAGCTGATTTTTCCTTGTCCAAACGAATAATCTATATCTATTGGGACAACAAACTTGATATCGAATAAACCATTCGTAACACTAGCTACTCCAGTGAAAATTAAGTTGTTTTGAATTTTAAAATCTGCAACACGACTACCTGCGTCATTTGCTAGCGTTCTAACATCATTGACTTTGTCAAATACCTTGACAAAAACTCTACCGTTGAAGTTATTCAGTAATTTGCCATTTTGATTTGTGATCTGACCACTTATTGTCACTTGGTCTAAGGCATGGATAGTGTCTCTTTGTACAGCACTGATGGTGCCCGTTGGGACGGCACTTACAGAATTGCCATTTATAGACAGGGTCTCTACCTTATGAATAGGGATAGCGATTCGCATAGATGGATCACCAATAAGAGAAAATTTTCTATCGTTTGAGCCTCCTCCACCAAGGGAATTTTTACTATTAAGCAAAACATCGCCAAATGGTAAGGTTCTACCATCTACTTTTTTAAAAATTCTTTCGAATACACTTCTAGTAAGCCTTTCATTGCTAGAAGCAAATACTGCCCTTACCGTAGTCATCAATCCAATAACTCCACCGTTGGGGTTCAAGAAAGCCCTTTCTCCAGCTGTAACAAAGGTCGGGTCATCATATCCTGTGAATGAACAAGTGGCCGTAACTAAAAGTGGAAGATTTGAAATATTTGACCATCCTTCAATATCATTGAGATCCAAGAATCTTTCTTGTGCCCAACCTTTTGATCCTCCGTGTCCTAGGTAATTGACAACTAGAGCACCTTGAAACATTACCTTATTGAGTTCTTCAGTCAAATCTGGATATTTCTCACCGCCAGGTGTAGATATCTGACGATAGGAATCTGCAAATAATTTATTAATATTGAATTCGTTGTGTTCTTCTCTAACTAGCTCTGCTATACCATCTGCATCTCTGAAATGTAAATTGTTATCTTCATCATCTGCAACAAAGGCAATATCGTTTCTCCAACTCCCAAAGCTCTCAGGGTTGGTCTCGTAGTTAATGATTTTATTAACAATTACTTGTGCTTCAGTGGAAGTTTTTACAGGAAATCTTCCTATTGATAAGTCAAGGCCTCCTGAGATGCTTCCTCCTTCTTCTGGATCTAATAAAGCAAAGTAATCGTCTGTAGGGTAAGCCAAAATAGAATTTAGAGACTCTTCCTCAAAAACGGGTATGAAGTTACTAGGGTTATTGGCATTTGTACTTTCATAAATTCCTCTGTAGTCAAATGATCCATCTCCAAAAAGTAATACATATCTAAAGTCTGCATCTCTATTATATAATAATTTGCAAAAATCTCTAATTGCGGTTGGATCAATTCTCCCTGAAGAAAATTCGTTGTATATCTCATCTATTAGTACGGTCTTTACGTCAAGCTGACTAAATTCACTTCTATGTTCTGCAAATTGATTTGCTTGAACCTCAAATTCACTTGGATAGACTACTATCATATCCGCTTCTGATATTTGATGTAAGTTCTGATTTGGGATTTGACCAACTATTGTAGGTGTTTTATTTATAGCGTCAGTATCAAAAGCAATGAATTTTTGCAAAGTTGAAGTGTTTGCTCCAAAACTTAGGGTACCGTTATTTACGCTTGCATTTATTGATTTTCCATCTAATGGATCTGTAATATTCCATACTTGGGTGTTAGCAGAAGTAGTCTGAAGATTGAAAGTTGTGCTTTCATTATCAAGAGATCTAAAATCTCTAAAAATCAACTCACTATCTTCTAAGATTAGTCTTTGTCTCGCATTGATGTTGATAAAGTCAAGCCATCCCGTGGAGCTAGCAGAAGAAGGTTGCCGGTATGATATCTCGACAAAAATATCCCCATTGTCTGGAAATACATCTTGCGTAAACCTAATTCTTGATGCGTGCAGTGCTTCTATATCTGAAGTTTCTACATCTGAGATATTACCACTCGTGAAGGCAGTACCATTGATTATCATGTCATAATTGGTACGGATATCACTCCTGCCCGCAAAGACACTTTCAACCGTAACGGGTTCGTTTGGTACCAGATTAGGTATAGAGAAATTATAAGTTTGCTCTCGGAGCCCTTCAAATTTTTGCATATACCAAATGCTACCTGAGCCTTGCGTAAAGGCAAATTCATGGAGTACGTTGATATTATCTTCTTCAATGTTAAAGAAACCATCAAACTGGTCTGAACTAGCTTCTGTGTTTTGTACAGAAGCAATTTCTTGAATGTTATTTTGGATTACATTTCCAATCTTGATGAAGTAAAAATTTTCTTCATCGTAAATATTTATAGGTTCGGATATTTTTCTAGTACTTATGTCAGATTTATCAACAGTAGCTGCTTCAGCGTAAAAAATTATCCTATCTCCATTGTCAAATGATCCATCAGCTGTGCCAATCATTTGCATAGCTACTGGGGCCAAATCATCAACTCTTTCATCGCTATTTCTTTCATTGACCATTCCTCCACCTGATCCGTAGATTTGAAATTGGGAAGGAGACACGTTACCGATATCAATACCAAGTTCGTTGCTTAAAAAATTCATGTCAATTACGTGCATTCCTTCTGAATGGACTACAATTTTATATATATCACCATCTGCAAGAATAGATTCTGTGGCAGTAGGAGGTGTTCTATTGACGGAATTATTAGATTTTTCAGAAAGAACATTTAAGTCAAAGGAGACAACTCTTCTAAAATTTTGACCATCATAAATTATAGGGCAAATATTAATATGTCCCATGTATTCATTTCTACCTCTACTAACTGTTGATTTAACTACTAAATCTTTTGATTGGTTTATCCCACTATAGTCATAGTCTATATTAATTGGCTCTGAGACAATATTAGAAATTGAAGTTTTAAGTTTAGAAGGGCCATTCAATTTAAAGCTTTTATGAAAAACTGGAAGAGGAGACTTGTTGTCAGAAAAGTAGGCATCTTCAAAGAATGGGACTTGTTGTATACTCCCGTCGACAAATGCCCTTTCAAGGCCATTTTCGGCCCAATCTATATCTACTGAAAATGTAAAATTTTGCTGAGCCGAGGTAAAAGAAATAGCCGCAAAAAAGACAAATAAACTAGATAGAAACACTTTCATATGGAAATTCTTGAAGTTGATTGACAATTTGATTTTCGAATATATCGTTGATTTGATATGGAAAGTTTAAAATACAACACAAAAACGAAGATATATGACTAGTATTGCGATAATATTTGTCATTTAACATCTCTAAACTCTTATTTTATCCTCGTTTGTCCAAAAACAACTATATTGAAAGAATGAATAGAACTCTTACTTGCATATTACAGTTTTTTCTAGCATTATTGGTTACTACACCAATATTTAGCCAAGATCCCGTTTTTAGTCAATTTTATGCATCTCCTTTAGCGACAAACCCTGCTTTTACAGGAAATACTTATACCCCTAATATCTCATTAAACTATAGAAATCAATGGAGTGGGTGGCCTGGAACCGCTTATTCCACTTACGCAGCAGCTGTAGACCAATTTATAGAGCCTTTAAATATAGGATTAGGGGCGAAAGTTTCCACTGATAGTGCTGGAGATGGGCTATTTCAAATCAATAACCTCACTGGTTTTTTTGCATATAAAGTAAATTTAGGAAATGATATAAATATTAAACTAGGCGTTGAGGCCGGTGTATGGCAGACTAGGGTAGACTGGGATAATCTGATATTTGGAGACCAATTGGATATTTTGGAGGGAAATAATGGAAAGGAACCTTCTCAAGAAATTAGACCAGAGGAAACCAGCAGAACAGTTTTAGATGTATCTACAGGTGTACTTATATACAGCCCTGTCTTCTACGCAGGCTTTTCTTTAAAGCATATAAATACACCTAATGATGTTTATTTTGCTGCTAGTGAGGAGTTTGTTACAGGATTACCTATCAGGTATTCTATTCATGGAGGCGCGCAGATTGTATTGAGAGAAGGCAATAAGCGAAGATTGAATACGTTTTTATCTCCGAATGTGCTTTTTGAAAGACAGGTGAATTTAAATCAGATAAATGTCGGTGCTTATGGAGGAATTGGGGCGGTTTTTGCGGGAGCATGGTTTAGACACACTTTCCAAAACGCCGACGCAGCAATTGTGCTGGTTGGATTTAGACAAAAAGGCTTCAAAATAGGCTATTCTTACGATTTTACAGTGAGTTCTAGCTTGACAAATAGACTTTCGAATGGGAGTCATGAGATATCTGTGGGGATCAATTTTGACCACAATAAGAGAAAAGTTAATTATAACGACTGTTTTCAACTGTTTCGTTAGTAAAATTTCTTTTTGTAGGTGTCCAAACTTTAACTATATTTGATATTCTTTAGAAAAAGTGAATAAATTAATCTATAAATGACACGAATTATTAAAATAAGCTTTGCTTTAACGTTACTTGTAGCTTTTACATTTTCATGTAAACAGAGTGAAAGGTCGTCAACGACTGGATGGGCGTATAATGACCAAGAATGGGGAGGATTTGAAAAATTAGACTACGAAGGGCAAATAACAGGACCAAATCTAGTTCTTATTGAAGGTGGTACATTTACCATGGGTAATACAGAAGAAGACGTAATATATGAGTGGAACTCAGTCCCTCGTAGAGTAACTGTTTCTTCTTTTTATATGGATGAAACTGAAGTTGCTAACATAGACTATAAAGAGTATCTATATTGGTTGGGCAGAGTTTTTGGAGAATCTTACCCTGAAATCTCTGTTAATGCAAGACCTGACACTTTGGTTTGGAGAGAAGAACTTTCATATAACGAACCTTTCGTTGAGACATATTTCCGTCATCCTTCATATGATAACTATCCTGTAGTAGGAGTAAATTGGTTACAAGCTAATGATTATTGTAAGTGGAGAACGGATCGTGTGAATGAAATGATTTTAATAGAAAAAGGTATTCATAACCCTAATCCTCAGCAAAGAGATGAAGATAACTTCAATACTGAAGCATATCTATATAATCAGTATCAGGGGGATGTAAGAAAGAACCTCCCAGATTTGAGTACTGGAGAAGAAAGACCAGTAAGATTTGAAGATGGGATACTTTTACCTTCCTACAGACTTCCGACGGAAGCTGAATGGGAATATGCTGCTTTAGCCTTAATAGGTAATCAAGCAACTGAAAAAGATGAAAGAATCACTGATAGAAAGCTTTATCCATGGAATGGTAACACTGTACGTTTTCAAATAAGAAATAGAGATCAAGGTCAAATTTTAGCTAACTTTAAGAGAGGACGTGGAGATTATATGGGTATGGCTGGAGCATTGAATGATAAATCACATATAACTTCAGATGTAAGAAAGTTCTTGCCAAATGATTTTGGACTTTATAATATGGCAGGAAACGTAAATGAGTGGACATTAGATTTATATAGACCAATGACTTCCTCCACGCTTAGAGATGTTGAAGGACATGATCTTAATCCATATAGAGGTGGAAAATTCCAACAAAAAATTCTTGATGAGAATGGAGCACCTGTTGAAAAAGATAGCATTGGAAGAATTAGATATAGAGACGTTGAAGACGAAGAAGTGGCAACTAGAGAGAATTATAAAAGAGGTCAAGTATATAATTACTTAGATGGTGATCAAGATTCTGAGGTATTTTATGACTATGGAAAGACTTCTTTGATAAGCGATAAATCTCGTGTTATTAAAGGTGGTAGCTGGCAAGATAGAGCATTTTGGATGACTCCAGGAGCGAGAAGATTTAAAGAAGAGGATACTTCTGACCGTACACTTGGATTTAGATGCGCTATGACCAGAACAGGCGGACCTACGGGTAATGAAGATACAAGTGGTAACTCTTTTAAGACTAAACGTAAAAAGCAAAATAGAAAATTTAAATAATTGCTTGTTTTAAAGTAATTTAAAAAGTTGTTTGATATAATTTCTTTTGCCAGCAACATCAAGATGACAAGGCAATTGATCATATATTGATATTACGTTCTTAGCAAACCACTCTAATAGTATTCAAGGGAGATTCGAACATGTTCTGGACACGATTTCGTGGTAGCATACCTCTTCGAAAGTCTTCTAAGTGTATTTTATATATGTTACCAGGTGCATCTCCAGGAAATTCTAAGAAATTACGCCAAATTAAAAACGAAAAAATAAACAATAAAAAATAAAAAAAAATTGAGAGCAGTTAGTGTTGAACTTTTTTAACCATATAATTACGTCATTCTTTATTCTTAACGATGAAGAGTCT
>CAYZUW010000174.1:0-8761 GCA_964481325.1 uncultured Saprospiraceae bacterium | reverse complement strand
CGCTCCCGTCCCGATCTTCCATTTCATTCCAGTCGGGACTGCTCCTACCGTCGCACCATTCCTATCCCTCACAGAAAAATTTACAACCAAAAAGGAGATTTAATGCTCATTAGATAAACTACGCCTATCCTATAAAAGAACTTATCAAACGTAAATACTATAATTAAGTAAATTAATCTACTTTTGTAGACCAAATCTAATTCAGAGAGATGCAAAACATACTATTAGCCATACAATGGAATCCAAGTCCTGAGATTTTCACCATAGGACCCATTACGCTGCGTTGGTATAGTTTGATGTTTTTAGCTGGCTTCATGATTGGATTTCAAATCATGAAACGCTTTTTTATCCACGAAAAACAACCCATAGAATGGTTAGATAGCCTACTCATATATCTTATGATTGGGACTATTGTTGGGGCTCGTCTTGGACATTGTATTTTTTATGATTGGGCTTATTACGGCTCAAGCGTACCACATTTTATAGAAATGTTTATTCCAGTAAGATTCGGAGAAGGCTGGCCAGATGATTTTATGGACTTCAAATTTATTGGATTTAGAGGCTTAGCTAGTCATGGTGGCGCTATAGCCATTATAATTATGATGTGGTTATTTTCTAGAAATATCACAAAAAAACCTATGCTTTGGATATTAGATAGAGTCGTTATTCCAGTAGCCTTGACAGGAATGTTTATCAGATTAGGTAATCTAATGAACTCTGAGATTATAGGAAACCCAGCAGATGTCCCATGGGCTTTTGTTTTTGAGCAAGTTGATGATATAGCGAGGCACCCCGCCCAGTTATATGAATCTATGTCTTACCTCGCCATCTTTATCTTTATGATGTGGCAATATTGGAAAACTACAGCTAAAGATAAGCTAGGATTTCTGTTTGGAACTTTTCTAGCTTTATTATGGACTGCCCGCTTTTTTGTAGAGTTCTTCAAGAAAAGCCAAGGAGGTTTTGAAGAATCATTCAATGTGGGCTTAAGTACTGGACAGCTACTTTCCATCCCTTTTATTGTTGCTGGCATCTTTTTCATGGCAACCGCCAAAAATAGAAGCTCTATTGCGTAAATAGCAAGCTGTTTATATCCTTCGTAATCAGCATGTTATCCGTTTTTCGCAAATTATATCCTTAAATATCTTGATTATCTTCTATGATGGGACTATATTTGTCTTCTGTAAGACATTTATTTCACTGTCTCTTCAATCTAATCCCTAAAAACTGATAACACATAGCAATTATTTGCCATGTGTAATTAAATATTTTAAACACCATGAAGATATTCATTAGCATTTTCTTGCTTTCTGCTATACTTTTCTCTTGCCAGAATGATCAGACAAACCTATCACATTACGATACGGCGCTTTTTGAGACTATGGATCGAATTGATTCCGATATAGACTTCTCCTCGTTTATTCTTCCAGAAGATGGAGATTACTCTCAATTTGCTCAAGAACCACTCAACCCAATGACACCTGCCAAAGTGGAATTAGGTAAATTTTTATTTTTCGAGACAGGATTAGGAGCAAACGCTTCACAGGAAATTGGTAAGTTTAGCTATTCTTGTGCTACTTGCCATGTACCTGCCAAAGGCTTTATGCCAGGTACTGTACAAGGTATAGCAGATGGTGCTATAGGTTTTGGGATTAATGGTGAAGCAAGAACAAAATCTCACTTATACGATGATGATGAAATAGATGCACAAGGTGCTCGCCCCTTGAGCCTTCTCAATGTAGGATATATGACAAACACTTCCTGGTCAGGGATGTTTGGGGCTGGTGGAGCCAATGAAGGAACAGAAGATCAATGGACACATGATAATGGAACGGAGATCAATCACTTGGGTCTTGCAGGTCTAGAAAGCCAGAATATAGAAGGACTTCATCTACATCGTATGCATCTTGATAAGGAAGTGGCAAATGAGTATGGATATACTCCATTATTTGATGCCGCTTTTCCAGATATTCCAGAAGAAGAAAGGTATTCTATCATGACGACTAGTTTTGCAATATCAGCATACCTCAGATCACTAGTCCCTAATCAGGCTCCTTTTCAGAAATGGTTGCGTGGAGACATGAGAGCCATGACAAGCAGTGAAAAAGCTGGTGCCAACTTGTTTTTTGGCAAGGCAGGCTGCGTAAACTGCCACCAAGGTCCTGGTCTAAACAATCAGAAATTTTTTGCTATTGGTGTCAAAGATTTATATGAAACGGGTGAAGCATTTGCCACTGGACCAGATGATAGAAGAAATTTAGGTAGAGGTGGATTTACTAGTAGAGCAGAAGATTTATACAAATTCAAGGTTCCACAGATTTATAATATGAAAAATTCGCCCTTCTATTTTCATGGTAGTAGTAAACGCAGTCTAAGAGAGGTCGTTGAATACTTTAACGATGCAATTGTAGAAAATGAAAATGTGGAAAAAAATAATATCTCAGCATTCTTCAGACCACTTGATTTGACAGAAGAAGAAATTACAGATCTTACTCAATTTTTAGAGACAGGCTTATTCGATCCTAATCTTGACAGATATATGCCTACAAAGATATTGTCTGGTAATTGCTTTCCAAACAATGATGTCTTGTCTAGATTCCAAACTGGTTGTGAGTAAGGGCAAATACTCCTTCATAATTTAAATATTTTTTTTGGGCTGCCCCATGCGCTTCGCTTTGGGTCGGGCTATCCGTTCATATGATATCCCCACTTCCCGCAGACGCAATAGCTTGCGTCTCTCCCAGCCCTTCATATCATACCACTTCTATCCCTCATCCATTCTAGGCTTGCTACTAAGGTAGCATCGCGACGAAAACACATCACTATCTTGATGTTGTGTTACTAGTTTACTTTGTCGAATTATTTTATATTTGTAAAATACTTGCAATTAAAAACTATTCTAACATGAACAAAACTATTCTTGTATTACCCCTAACTTTTTTCTTAGGCTTATCAACTTGGTCTTGTATTGATGACGATACTAATGCGGGATCAATGGGTATAGAAGGACTCATCACAGATGTGAGTTATTCCCTCTCGTCAGCAGATGGGTATCAAGCTACATTTACCTTTATAGATAGGGATGGAGATGGAGATAATGATGCACTAATATTTAATGATACGGTACTTGCCAATAAAACGTATACAGGAGGGCTTTGCCTTCACAATAATAGTACGTCACCAATCGAGCGCATCTCTCAAGATATAGCAAGAGATGGTACAGATCACCAAGTATTTTTCACATCAACTGTTGAAGGCCTAACTATCGCTTATAGAGATTTTGGTTCCGATTTTGACACAGACGGAAATCCAATTGGCTTTGTAACTGAGTTGACTACGGGGGACCCAGGTACTGGTACACTAACCATGACACTGAGAAGTGGTCCGGACAAATTTGCAGAGGGTGTTTCAGATGGAGATATTACCAATGCAGGTGGTGAAACTGTAATTGAGGTTATTTTCGATGTAGTTGTAGAGTAAGCAGTTTTTCATCTAGTACATGACAAGAGCTCCCGTTATCAAGTTTTTGCAATATGACAAATAATGGCTAAATTTTATTGACAGGTTAGTCTTGCTTCTGCAAGCGTCTTATCTTCAGTATACCCAATTTTGAGAAGAGATGCTGAAAGGATACGCGAAGTACGCCTAGTCCATATTTTGTACTCCTAGTAAAATTAATAGAAGAAGCTTCTTCGAAATACTTCGTAGGGCAAGTAACCTCTCCAATGTGGAAGCCCGCATAAATAATCTGTGAGAGCATTTCATTGTCAAAGACAAAGTCATCTGAATTGGCGTTGAAGTTGATCCCCTTCAACACTTCTCCACTAAAGGCACGATAGCCAGTATGATACTCAGACAATTTGTAGTTGATTAGCAAATTCTGCGTCATAGTCAAAAAGCGATTGGCTACGTACTTATACAAAGGCATGCCCCCTGCTAAAGCACCCTTTCCCAGAATACGACTACCCATTACTACCGGGAATAGATCCTCCCCGATTATATTGACCATAGAAGGTATCAATAGTGGTGTATACTGATAGTCAGGATGGAGCATGATAACGATGTCTCCTTTTAATTCTAAAGCTTTGTTGTATAATGATTTTTGATTGCCCCCGTATCCCTTGTTCTGCTCGTGGGCGATAATATGCTTTATCCCTATTTCTTTAGCTTTAGTTACCGTATTGTCCTTACTCGCATCATCGCACAGAATCACCTCGTCAACCAAATCGAAAGGAATCTCATGATAGGTCTTTTCCAAAGTAAGCGCAGCATTATAGGCTGGCAGTACTACAATTACTTTCTTGTTTTTATACATATTTATATATACGGAAAACAAAGATACATAGGTTATGCGCTATAAATCAAGCTCTCTGTATAATATAAGTCTCCATCTTTAAGCAATTGCTATAAAAATTGGGTATAAATTGACAAGAATCCAGATACATTCATCGATAAAGCAACATTTATACTTTTTAGAGCTTAAGCATACATGGGGAATACTTAAAGATATTCCTACCTTTAATCACAGTATGGGCAAAATCAAAACAGACAAAGTAAACCATGAATAAACACCTAGGACAACAAACACTACTGGAATTATTCGCCTGTAGACATGAAGTACTAAACGATAAAAAATTTATAAAAAAGACAATTATACAAGCGGCTAAAGTAGCAGAAGCTACTATAGTACAGGATTTTTTCTATCAATTTGCTCCTTTCGGCATTTCAGGCACATTAGTTATTACTGAAAGTCATATCAATATCCATACCTGGCCAGAGCACAATTTTGTGGCTATTGACTTCTTTACTTGCAATCCCAATATGAAAATAAAAGAGGCTTGTTCATATCTGATTGAAACATTTCAAGCGAGTGAGCATATTCAGCATGACCACCTGAGGGGCCCCTTAAAAGTTATTGAAAAATTACGTGGGTAACGAAGTCTGAGTCATCATCAATAATATGCCCATCCCTACTTCGAAAACTAAGACAACAAGGCGTACCAGATGCTACATACATTTGAGCTTGGTATATATCCCCATCTTCATCCGCATACATTTTAGCATACTCCTGATATACTTTGGTAAAATCGCCAAACTCGCCCTCCGTCTCTGCTAAAACTGCTCCCTTTGAATCTATAATTTTGACATTTTCCCCCATCCGACCAAAATTGCTTTTCTCTACGAAGTTTTTTCCTTGCAAGTTTTCCTTACTATCATAGCTTGGAAGCAAATACTTACTCTGCGGAAACAATTGATAGAGTAAGGATAACATATGTTTGGATTGGAGCGCTATACTATAAGCTGGATTGAGTACCACCAAGCCATGGTTGATAGATAAATCCGTAAGTATATCCATCAAGTCTGGCTCTTCAAACATTATAAACTCCCAAGGCACTAACTTATATACAAAGTTGTATTGAACATACAAGTCTTCCCGTTGTAAAAACACACCGTCCTCATCAAAAATAACATCCTCTAAATCCGCGTAGTCTACTTCGAAGCCTGCCTGTTCTGCCGCCTCTTGTATAACCAACAAATTGAGTCGATCTTCTTCGTATCCAAGTGAAGTCAATAAAAGGGTAGCGACCTTGTCTTCAAACTGATTTTTCAATCTTTTAAAAACCATGTATAAGTCATTGACCAAATTGTTGAATTGCCCTTTCGAAAATTCTTTGACTTGCTCGTGCATTATTGCCTGTATATGTGCAGACTCAGGCATAATGGTACAGGTATCTGCATTAAACTCAATGAGCTTGAGCGGCAACTCTTCTATCCCTCCTGCAAAGTCAAATCGACCACATACATGAGGTAGGTTTCTATCTAAATCAAATTCTATGAGTTTTAAGATATTTTCGGGTATACCCAATCGAGACCAAAGATTATTGGCTCGGACATACTCTAATGCTTTTATATACATCTTGAACAAGTCCGAACTTGCTTCTTGAAATTTTCTTATCTCATCGCGATGAACCATGATGGCTTCATTGGATAGATAATCGTGATTATCTCCATCTTGATACCAAGCATAACCAGCTTCCTTTAGCGCAGACTCGTCCCACCTAGGTAAGTCAATAATTCTATCCACCGTATGATCTTGTTGACTTTGAGGATCCAAAGCCTTTCTTAGGAGTACGTACCGTTTTTCTTGAAGCAGTACTTCGAAGGCTATTTGATGTAGATGTACTCTTTTTGTACGCTGCATCGTTGGCATAAGCCGCTCTACTAGGAGCCTGATTCATGTTTCTACCCATCATATAGCCCATCATGCCATACAACAATACACCTCTGGTACCTCTTCTTCTAGGATTTTCCTCATCTACTAATTCTGCTTCTGCCAAGGTGAACGTGTCCCGCACACCATCCATATATTCTGCGATTATGCGTGAATCATCAATAGTCGCAACAATGGTCTCATCCGTAATCTTGAATTTATCCGCCTCCATCTCTTTTACCTCAGTGATAACCCCTTGGGTAGGCGTCAAGACTTCGGTGTCTTGATACTCCACATTGGAGCCACAAGAGAAGAGGCTGCTAATAAATAAAGCAGAACCCAAAACGAAAGAGGCTTTTTTTACCTTATTTGTGTACTTAGGAAGTGTTGTTTTTATCTTTACCATTTGTTTCTGTTTTAGGTTTACAATATATGAAGATCTAGAAAATAACTGCAAGATTAGCATAAGATTATGATGCGAAAAAAAACATTCTTAATATTTATTACCATACTCGTAGGAATGTGCTCCATCATCTATGAGCTATTGATTTCTACGACCAGCTCCTATTTTCTAGGCAATAGTGTCAAGCAATTTTCACTTATCATTGGCTTTTATATGGCATTTATGGGCTTAGGAGCCTATTTTTCTAAATTTTTCACTACTAGACTGATATATCATTTTATTGTAATAGAACTCCTCTTGGGTTTGGTGGGGGCTTTTTCTGTGCCGCTTTGCTATTTCTATATTCTTTATGCTGACTTTGATGGGTTCAATCTTTTTGTATTTCTGTTAATTTCTATAATCGGCGTGTTGACTGGATTGGAAGTTCCCTTACTCACGAGAATACTAGAGCATGACTACGCCCTAAAAGATAACATATCTAATATTCTCAGTTTCGACTATCTGGGCGCATTGATTGCGACAATCGCTTTTCCATTTTTCTTGCTTCCTTTTGTAGGTATTTTCAAGTCCTCCTTATTTTTTGGGTTATTAAATATACTAGCTGGCTTATTTACTTTTCTATTCTTTAGAAAGGAAATCGAGATTCCTAAGTCTAGAAAGGTGCTCATAGGACTTGCCCTGTCGGGAATCATCAGCATCATCTTATTCAGTATAATGGCAACCCAATCATTTATGACTAGATGGCATAATGGGATCTTTAAGCATCCTGTCATCTATAGTGAACAGTCTGCATACCAAGATATCACAGTGACGAAAACAGATGAAGAATTTAGGCTTTATCTGAACGGTGCCATCCAGTTTTCTTCTAAGGACGAATACCGATACCATGAGGCTCTTGTCCATCTACCGATGATGCAACATGAAACGCCAAAGAAAATTCTTTTACTCGGAGGGGGCGAGGGACTAGCCGCAAGAGAAGTACTCAAATATCCTATCGAGCAGCTAGATATCGTAGACATAGATCCCGCCATCACAGAATTGGCAACGCATATGGACATCATCAAAAAGCTGAATCAAAATGCTTTGGTGAGACCTGAAACGAAAATACATCATGAAGATGCCTTTTCTTTTTTATTGGAAACGGAAAACGCTTACGATGTCATCATTTGTGATTTGCCTGATCCTAATACGGAAAGTATAGCCAAATTATATAGTCAGGCTTTTTATAAATTGGCACACAGTAAATTGCGTAAAAATGGACTCTTAGTCACCCAAGCCACGAGCCCGACCTTGACTCCCAATGCATTTTGGTGTATCGAAAAAACACTGGAAGCGAGTGGCTTTACTTTTCAATATCCTTACCAAGTAAATGTTCCGAGCTTCGGGAACTGGGGATTCATATTAGCGAGTGACCAACAAATTCTTTTTCAATACGATGAGACTGTACTCACTTCGTTTTTGGAACCACAAATGCTCAATCATATTTTTTACTTTCCAAAAGACAAGCGTGTCAAAGGCTTACTGCCTAACCAATTGGACCAGCCCATTCTAATGGAGTACTATCTCGAACATTGGCGACGACTCAATCATGAGGTAAGGTAGTGGGTATTTTATCAAAATTTTACGCGATAGAGATAGTAAGGAATCCCGACCCAAGTCGGGATGTGCGCAGCCTACCTTTTTCGGTAGGCAAGTACCGCAACGAACGTGGAGTCCTGGATAGCTCGAACTCTCCTTTGCTGCGGGCGGCTCTGTGCGTAAGCCAAAGCAAAGGAGGGTATCGCCCAAAAAAAACTTATCACAGACACACAGAAAATTTCTACTTTTGAAATAAAAAATGAAGATTAGCAAATCGGGCTGTTTGATTTTTATCATAGCTATGTCTGCCTTTATCCTTCTGGCCATGTTCGGCTTATATCTCTACTTGAATGAAAGCAAGCCTGTTGGGAAATTTGGTCCTCAAGCCGAGCAGTTGACGCAAAAGATGATGGAGGCTATCAACAACGAAGCTTGGCAAGATGTGAAGTATATCTCTTGGAATTTTGGAGATCGGCAACAGCACTTGTGGGACAAGGAAAGGCATCTGTCGAAGGTCAGCTGGGGAGAAAACACTGTTTTGTTGGATCCCAATGAAGTGACTGGCGTAG
>CAYZUW010000173.1:0-8775 GCA_964481325.1 uncultured Saprospiraceae bacterium | reverse complement strand
TCATGGAGGAAGGCAAGAAGCATATGACGATGGATTTTAAGCAGGCAGGAGACGCGATATACATGATAGGGGATGCGGTGAATGACATCGGTTCTTCAGAATATGTCAAAATAGTACATGGAATCGATAAAAGTACAGTACCTCACTTTGACTTAGAGAAAGAATTCGCCTTACAAACGGCGCTTAAGGGCTTGATATCTAGCGATGTAGTACGATCTTTGCATGATATATCTGAAGGAGGACTATTTACGTGTCTAATGGAAAGCAGCATGCCTAATAAATTGGGTTTTGTGATCAACACAGACCCAGCGTATCGAAAGGATGTCTACCTGTTTGGAGAAGCACAAAGTCGTGTCGTAGCCTCTGTTCCAGCGGAAAAAGTGGCTGAATTTGAAAACCAATTGGCGGCTCAAAACGTATCATTTATTGGACTAGGTAAAGTGTCTAATGGAGATTTAGCTATAGATAACCAAGATTTTGGTAACTTAGCAGAGTGGACAGAAGCCTACAATACTACAATCGAGAATAAATTAGAAAAATAAAAATTTCATTTATTATGAATCGTTTTATCATTTTTGGAATGTTTCTTTTAGCAGGAGCATTAGCTAGTTGCGGTTCTGGTGGCGCCTCTTCAAGTGCAAATGGCACCTTTGGAGGAACTATTGCAGATGCAAAAAACATGACTGTACATTTTGAACAGTTTAATATGTCAAGAGCCAATCACATCGTGGGTTCTACACAATTGGATGACAATGGGAACTTTGAAATAGCCTTACCAGAGGGGTTTGAAAGCGCATTGTATCGTATGCGATTAGGCGCGAGCAAGGTTATTTTCCCTACGAATGGTGGAGAATCTGATATCCGTATTAAAGGGAATATCAATTCTCTTAAGAATTATGATTTTGAAATGACTGGTTCGGAGCATGCTTCTAGATATGTGAATGTAATGCAATCGTGGAAAAAGGGTAAAACATCTATTCCAAATTTGCCTAATGAATTAGAAGCACTAGATCCTGTTTCTGCAATGGCAGCGGCCATAGCTATAGGCGGAAAGAATAAGGGGTTTTTGAACTTGCATGAGGCGACTTTAGAAAGATTACAGAAGGCAGAAATGCAAAGTCCTTATAAAATGGATTATTCTTCTTATATCAATAATATAAAGAATCCTCCTGCTGCTCCTAAGCCACGTACAGCTGCTAAGCCGCAACGTAGACGTCCACCGTCAAAATTCAATGTGGGTGATGTAGCGCCAGATATTGCTTTAGCTAGTCCTGATGGAAAGAATTACAGTTTGTCAGATTTAAAAGGAAAAGTGGTATTACTTGACTTTTGGGCAAGCTGGTGTGGACCTTGTAGAAGAGAAAATCCAGCAGTAGTGCAGATATATGATAAGTACAAAGATGATGGATTTACTGTGTTTAGTGTGTCTCTAGATGGGTCTACGGATAGATGGAAGAAAGCCATTGCGCAGGACAAACTGTCTTGGCCATATCACGTGAGTGATTTGAAGAAATGGGGTTCTGCTCCTGCTAAACAGTATGGTGTGTCTAGTATTCCTAAAACCTTCATGATAGACAGAGATGGTAAAATCGCATCTATCGGTTTGAGAGGAGCACATAATATAGAGAAGGCATTGAAAGAGATATTGTAAACTGTATTTCAGTATTATAATTAGATATAGCAAAAGAGCTTGGAGCGTATGTTCCATGCTCTTTTGCTTTTGAGGCAGGGTTGTGCTGTATTTAAGTTAAATGACTCAATAGGATGGATCCGCTTATGGCTGCATTGAGAGATTCTATCGGACTACTATCTGCTTTTCCAATGGTAATTTGCTGTTGACATGCGGCTAGCAAATCAGGGGATATTCCTTTCCCTTCGTTGCCGATGATCAAGACCATCTTTTCAGGCTTTTGGAATTCGCTGAGTGGGGTTCCACCCAAGCTTGCACCTACCGGCTGATGATTTGGTAGCGAGGTCTGCAATTCTTCAGGAGCCAAACTAATAAGGTCTATATGGAGAAATGCGCCCATAGTAGCTTGTATCACTTTATTATTGTAAAAATCTACACAGTCAGGGCTACAGACAATCTGAGATAGGCCAAACCACGCAGCTGTGCGTATCAGTGTGCCTAGATTGCCAGGGTCGCGAATACTATCTAAGTATAAATGGATAGGAGTATCTTCTTCTAAGGCCTTAGCGCTTGGTACATTGGCTATAGCGAGTACTTGTGTGGCAGTGCTCAAGCTAGAAGCAGACTTCAATTGTTTAGACTCAGCCTCGAAAACCTTCGATTGATGAGGATTTAAGACAATCTTATGCTTGTCTATCCAATTTTTTGTAGCAAAAAGGCTTTCTATTTCGTAAGAAGACTTAGCTAATTCTTTAACAATTTTATCGCCTTCTACGACAAATTTGCGTTCTTGCAGCCGATACTTTTTTAAATGTAATGACTTTATATATTTAATTTTATTTTTGGATAGCATTTCGATGCGATATATGATGAAAGGTATAAAAATTTTAACTCTCAATGTGGTTACAGCAGGAATATTATTGTTCCTATGCTCGTCTTGTGGAGTAAATAAATTTTTGAAAGAAGAAGATTACCTTGTCACAACTAACAAAATTATACTAGAAGATACCGAGGATAAAATAAAGGAAAAATCAGAGCTTAAATACGAACTCTCCACCTTGGTCAGTCAAAAACCCAATGGTAAGTTTCTTTTATTCTTTAAACCAAAATTGCGGTGGTTTCTCAAAGCGAAACCAGAAGAAGAAGTCAATTCAAAAATCAATCGATGGTTTAGAAGGAATTTTATGGAGCCGCCTGTGCTCTATAATCGGGAAGTAATGTATGAGACATCCACCAGCATGGAAAATTACCTAAAGAACAAGGGCTTTTTTGATGCTAAAGTATTTCCCAGTAACTCCCTCAAAAAAAGGAAGAAGGCACATATTACTTACAAAGTTTTGCCTGGAGATTTGTACACAGTGGATACATTGATACTGGAATCAAAAGATCCCATCATCGATTCCCTAAAATCGTGGTTATCCGAAAATACCTTGATGACGCATGGCGCTCCTGTAGATGTATCCTTATACAATCGTGAAGTAAGCCGTATCACAGATTCTTTACGAAATAATGGCTATGGTTTTTTCTACCCGAATTATATTAAACCGCTGGAGGCAGATACTACTGGCTGGGGCACTGGATTGACTATATATGACGAGATTATCAAACCATTTGATGAATGGAGGCATCGTCCTTTTAAGGTGGGTAAGATCAATGTCTATGTCAACTTCAATGGAGAGCTTGGAGTACCCCATCGAGATACTTTGATAGACGGCTTGCATTATCGTACCCTAGATGGTGATTTTGGACTCAAGCCTAAGGTGATACGACGAAATGTATATTTCAACGAGGGCGAATTATTCAATCAGTCCAAGCTCAATATTACCAATAAGCAGCTCACCGCCTTAGGGATATTTAAGTTTGTAAATATTAGAACCTCGAAATCTACCGATCAATTTGGGCATATCGACATAGACATTATCCTCTCTAAACTTAAAAAGCAATTTGTAGATTTTGAGACGGATATCAATAACTCAGAAAGGCCATTGACCAACTCTAGATCTATTTTTTTAGGGACGGGAGCCAATGTCTCCTATCTCAATAGAAATTTATTTGGAGGCGCGGAAAGGGTAGGCCTGACCTTGGAAGGGGGCGTGGAGTTTAATCTGACGGATCCGACTCGGCTCATTAATTCCTTAGATTTATTGGCAAGGTTAGATGTACAGCTACCAGAGTTTATTGATGTGCCTGGTACTTGGAAGTTGTTGAGTCTTGTCAAATTTGGCAAACGGAATTTGATCAAACCAAGCTTTTTGAAATCTCTAAAGGACGATGGCGTTCCGATTGGAAGTCTATCTTTCAACTCTTTTGTATTTAGAGATTTCTACCAATACAATTCTATTGACGCCTCTTGGAGTTATGATTTAAAAAAATCAGCAAGAGAGAAGTACTCTATCAAAACAATAGGGCTCACTCTTTTTGAGTCAGATACGCAGATGGCATTTGATTCCATATTGATGGCAAATACTTTTTTAGAAGAAAGTTTAGGGTCTAGGCTCTTTACGGGTTTTCTATTTAGTGAGCTTAATTACCTCTGGACAAGTCAACAAAGTTTGTTGGGAGAAACATGGCAATTTAGATTAAATCATGAAATATCTGGTGTAGAGGCCTTGATAGCCAATCAACTTTTTCACAACGGTAAAGGTCGATTTAATTTACCCAGTGATCTAGAATTTGCTCACTTTGCCAGTCTTGATTTAGATCTACGCTACTTCAAGGAATTCAAAGATGGGAATGTCTTAGCGTTGCGGACAGAGCTAGGGATAGCTTCGCCCTTTAGTGGCTTATCGGAGTCTGTACCTTTTGTAAAACAGTTCTTTGTGGGTGGACCGAACAGCATTCGTTCATGGTTTATCAGAGAGTTGGGGCCAGGAGAATTCTTTTCCCCTAATACGGATCCTCCCTTTTTTCAAACAGGAGATTTCAAGTTTGCCTTTAATGTAGAATATAGGTTTAAGTTTATCCCTTTCTTTCAGATGGATGGGGCGCTCTTTCTAGACGGTGGAAACATCTGGACGCTGAGAGAAGATGTAGATCGACCTGGCTCGCAATTGTTATGGCGATCCCAAATTAATGAAGCAGGGGAGACCGTTGGAGATAACTTTATAGATCAGCTAGCCTTAGGTACAGGGGCAGGTATTAGAATCGATTTTACTTACGTAATATTTAGATTTGATGTTGGATTAAAGACGAGAAGTCCTTTTGTCAACCAAACGGGTTCACGTTGGTATTTTCAAGAATGGGGTTCAAATATTACGAGCTTGTTGAACTACAATATTGCTCTAGGGCATCCTTTCTAAGAATCACTTCATCAAACTTTTACGCCCATATATACTACAGATAGGGCAAGCTTTAGGATCATGTCCACGTGCAGGACAGTATTCTCTACCAAAAAATATAATTTGAAGGTGCAATTTATTCCAAGCTTCCTCTGGAAATAATCTTCGAAGATCTTTCTCCGTCTTGACTACGTTCTTACCAGTACTCAAAGTCCAGCGATACGCCAGTCGATGAATGTGTGTATCGACAGGAAAATTAGGTACGCCAAAAGCTTGAGACATCACGACAGAAGCGGTTTTGTGTCCCACTCCAGGCAAGGCCTCTAAAGCCTCTATATCTTGTGGTACTTCACCATTGTGCTGCTCTATTAGGAGGCGAGAGAGTTCATGAATGGCTTTAGACTTTCGTGGCGATAAACCACAAGGACGAATAATAGCCTTTATTTCCTCAACTTCTAGTTGTATCATTTTATGCGGGGTGTCCGCCTTTTCAAAAAGAAAGGGCGTTACTTTATTGACGCGCGCATCTGTACACTGCGCGGAAAGCAACACCGCGACTAACAAAGTATAGGGACTAGTATGATCCAAAGGGATAGGTACCTCTGGATACAGTTCCTCCAATATTTTATGGATGTGTCCCGCTTTTTCTTTGGCGGATAAGGTCTTAGATTTTAGTCCTGCCATTCTGCTAAGAATACATTTGTATCACGCGTACCTCCATTATTTCTATTGCTAGAAAAAGCAAGATATTTTCCATCATAGGAAAACATAGGAAAGGCATCAAAGGTGTCATCAAAGGTGATTTGCTTTAAGTCAGAACCATCCTCGTTAATCGAAAATATATTAAATATACGACCAGAAGGTTTGTGATGATTTGTTGAAAACAAAATAGTCTTGCCATTTGGATGATAGTATGGAGCCCAATTTGCTTTACCAAGATGGGTGATTTGTTTAAGATTACTCCCGTCGATATTGCAAGTATAAATTTCCATATTAGTAGGTTGGACTAGACCTCGCTCTAAAAATGATTTGTACGCTTGCACCTCTTCATCAGTCTTCGGGCGAGAAGATCGGAATACCAACTTCTTTCCATCTGGTGAGAAAAAAGCACCTCCATCGTAGCCTAGGCCAGAAGTGATTTGCTTGATATTATTGCCATCTATATCCATGGTGTACAGTTCTAGATCACCAGAACGCATAGACGTAAATACAATCATCTTTCCATCTGGAGACAAGGTTGCTTCGGCATCATAGCCGGGATCTTTGGTCAATTGCTTTACGATCTTTCCTGAAAGGTCAGACACAAAAATATCAAAGGATTCAAAGATAGGCCAGACATACTTGCCGTCAACCGTTCGAGGGGCATCAGGACATGCAGCATTCGCTAAGTGGGTAGAGGCATATAACACAGTGCTATCCCCAGGCATAAAATAAGAACAAGTCGTTCTTCCTTTACCAGTACTCAATAAAGGCGGCTTTGCACCCTTGTCTGTACCAGTCAAAGGCATCATGAATATTTGATCACAGGGAGCATCCCACTTTTCATTGCTGGCTTGAAAGACGAGTTTGCTATTGTCAAAACTAAAATAAGCTTCCGCATTATCACCTCCATAGGTAAGCTGCTTAATCGTTTTGAAGTTTTTTTCTTGATCGTATTGGAGTTGTCCTGAAGGCTGACTCGTTGCTGATTGCTTAGGAGCAGTTTTTGCAGTATCCGTGGATGTTTGAGTGGCACTTTCAGAGTCACAAGCAAAAAGTATAAGGCTAAACGCTAAGGCAAGTAATTGTCTCATAATTCGGATTTTTACAAAGATATTTTATTCATTCGAAGCGACAAACAATTCCTATGATATCCTTGTTTTATTGCTTTACTATGATGATTAATGGATTGGTATTAAAATTTAAATCGCTTTAGACAATATTTTAAAGCGAGGCAGACAAATTATATATTAAATCAACTGCCAGATGTATACTTAATATTGATTTTATAATTTTGCCTCAAATTAGGGAATCAATAAGAATAAAGAATTAATAAATAAAATTGTATTGAGCTAGTTTCGTAGATGATTCAGAAGATTGACCATATTGTGTACGCCGTGGAGGATTTGCACCGAAGCATAGAAAAGTTTGTGAAGGCAACAGGGCTAGAAGTATTTGAAGGAGGGAAACATCCAGACTGGGGGACCCACAATGCAATAGTCCGTATAGACAAACATACCTATCTAGAATTTTTAGCAAAAGATAAATCCGCTCCAGCTATTCATACCCAAACCTGGATGGGGTTGGACCTACTCGATGGAGATAAGATTACACGCTGGTCGCTAGCGAGCCAAGATGTAGAGTCGGACAAACAATTTCTAAGAAAGTACAATGAAGAACTAGCTACTATTATCATCGGTAGTCGTATGACCAAAGATAACCAAATGCTCAATTGGCTTATGACGGCACCGCTACCTGCACCTGAGGTAGAAGCGGCCCCTTTCCTGATAGACTGGAAAAAATCAGCACATCCAACGAATAGTTTGCCCTTAGACTGCAGCATCAAATCATTTACAATAGAACACGCTGAAAGCGAAGTTCTCAAAAAACTCTTGGAGAAGCTAGACTGCGCTGTGGATGTTTATACTGCGCACACCACTAGGATGACCTTGGTGCTGGACACGCCGAAGGGAGAATTTGTTATGTAGTTTTAATCCAACACAAAAACGGATTTGGATTCTCTTATGCTATTCCATTTTTCAATCCAAAGTCATCCACCTCTATAACCCCACCCGCTTCCAAATCTCCCAGATGCACCTCTCCAATTCTTACTCTGAATAAGCGTAGCGTAGGCAATCCAACAGCCGCCGTCATCTTGCGCACTTGCCTATATTTACCTTCTCGCAGTATGATGGATACCCAACTCGTAGGGCCATGTCTATCATCTCGTACGGGTCTTGTTCTAATCTTGAAAATAGGAGCAGGATTCAAATGCCGCACCTGACAAGGAAGTGTCGTGTATTTTTCTCCCTTAAACCCAATCTCAACCCCCTCTTGCATACTTTGAAGGGCGGATTCAGTAACCAAGCCATCCACTTGTGCATAGTATTCTTTCTCTACTTTTTTGCTTCTTACCCGCTCACTCACTATGCCGTCCGTAGTCAAAAAAAGTAATCCCTCAGAATTTTCATCCAGCCTCCCTATAGCCATTGTTCCGTCAGGGAAGTCAGCCAATTCGCCTAATAGTTTTTTATTCTTGCGCTTCTGTTGATTGTTGGCGAATTGAGAGAGGTATCCATATGGCTTATGTATGATAAAGTGCCTATGCTTGCTCATCTAGAAGGAGATTTTGGAGTTTTAATGATTATTTCAAACATAGGATAGAAAGGGTATGTATCGTATAGAGGTGCCTACAAAATAAAAAGGCCCACTAAACATGTTAATGGACCTGATTTATTTTTGCTTAGAATGATATTATATCAACTCAACGTTGACTGCATTCAATCCTTTTCGTCCTTCTTCTGTATCGTAAGATACTTTATCTCCTTCGTTTATTGAGATTCCATTAAGTCCATTAATATGAACAAAAACATCTTTTCCACCGTCGTCTGGTGTGATGAATCCGAATCCTTTACCGTTGTTAAAAAACTTTACTGTACCGTTACTCATTGTTAATAATTTCATTTGTAAAAATGGTAAGGTACAACCTATATAATGCTTCTAGGCACAATTACCCAACTTTCATCAATTATATATTGTAAGGTTTCGGTTTTTTCAAAAGAAAATTGTTGTTTTCAAGCGATTTTTTCCAAAAGAGCTAATCTAGACCGCTATTCTCTCACGTTCTTTTTTCCCATGATCGAATGGTGCGCAGCAAAAGGTGTCCAG
>CAYZUW010000172.1:0-8794 GCA_964481325.1 uncultured Saprospiraceae bacterium | reverse complement strand
AATATAAATAATATCGGTTTTACCTTCTACCATATTAAAGACTTTTATGTGCAAAATGACGACTTATTAGGTCAAAATGTCGCTTTGACTTGCACATTACCGAAGTGGATAACACTTAATTGCCCCGCTTTGCGTCCATTGTAGTTTATCAAGAGTTGTAAATTCCTCGATATTTGCTGATTTGCCGTGATTTGCCACTCAAAATTCACCCCATTTTGTAATCCATCTAACAATATAAATGATGCTGGATCATTAATTGGACCATCAAATGCGATATCAGAATAGGTTAAATTCAAGTCTATGGAGCGTTTTGAGGTGTTTTGGTACCCTATAGCAAAACTGAGTTCGTTTTTGGTCAGATTCTGACTCGCTCCAATCCGGTTTTCTTGATTCTCCCAGGCATATTGTGCTCGTGCGTTCAGTTTCTTAGAAATAAGGAATTGTAAAGCTGGGGTAACCCTCAAAAAATCTATCTCATACTTGCGTTGCTCAAATATGCTTGCATCATTTAGATTAGTCCCAGATACAATATCGAAAGTGTGGCTTAGCCATTGTTTGATCTTGACTTGATAGTGTCCATAATTTTCTGTCTGCTCATTTCTCAAGGTCCCAATATCCAATGCTTGTGCTGTGAAAACTGTAGACCGACCAATATAAATATCAAATTTTGGATTACCTCTATTAAAATATAGATTGTTCCTTATCAAAGATTGAGCACTAACAATTTCTTCATTGTCGAATGATAAATTAAATGGATTCCAAAATTGAAACCCCTCTTGCGAATTGTTTTTTCTACTGATTTGAATATTAGTAGCTGTCGAAAACTTACTAAAAAATTTCTTAGCTCCTTTTTTATCAAACCAAATGGGTTTTAAACTCAACTGAAGATTTTCATTGAAGAGAACACTCTGAGTTGAAATAAATTCTAGCGTGGGACGCTCTACTCTAATAAATGTTGCTTGATCAATATTTGGCGCGATTTCAAACTCTTCTATTTGCTGCGTACCATCCCCATTATAATCTATCCATTGAAAAATCCCTTGACCGGGTTCCACTTCTAAGAATATAAAATTACGTTTATTCTCTTGACCACTTCCGAGTTCATAAGCCGTAGTGGATCTAAGGATGTCATTAAATGCTTGAAAAGAATAACTGAGTTTGCCCAAGTATGTTTGCAGATTCGCTTCGTTAGATAGAGTCTCATTATCTACCCGTAAGTTTCGGGCTGTAAAATTCCAGTTCAAGGATTGGGAAGTGTTCCCTCTCCAATGACCTTGCAAATTGAGTTCATCTGCAGTAGTAGCCAATTCAAATTCTTCTCCAGCTGGTGCTAAATCTATACGGCGGGCGAGCAACAATTTTGTGTGGAGATTCTTGGATGAACTGTTCTCTAAATAAGCCTCAAATCTTCTAAAATTAATACTCTCTAAAGAGAGTGAGTCAGACTGGAGTCGTCTAGAGTTTTGCTCAATCAGGGTTCGAAATCCTACCTTTATATCTGCTGACTGACCAATGGTTTGAGATAGATCAAAATTAGGTCTCCAAAAAGTGCTATTTTCAACTTGATTACTCGAACTCAAAAAGGATGGTTTTGCAGTGAAAGTAAAGCCTCTGCGGCTAAAAAATATATCTGCCGATTGCTTAAAGCCTTGCACACCTGTTTGATTATCTAGAAAAGCGGAATTAAATTTAAGGCTCAAAAATTTTCCCTTTTGAACCTGCAGAAATGCATTGCCAAAGTGCTGTTGAGACAACTCAGCACCAGGCTTTAAATTCCAATCGCGATTAAATTCTGCATTCCTAAAGGGATTTATGGTTCTGAAATTCGCATGGATAAATTCATAGTTGATACCAGCTTCTACGTTCAAATCTTTACTAGGTGAGGAGTCTCTAAAGCTCAATTCGGAAAAGAGAGCGATACCACCATTATTGTCGTTACCTAATTCTGAAAACCGATTTAGGTCCTGATTGCTTGCAGAAAATTCGGAAGCAACATTCCACTTTTTGTTGATTTGATGTTGTGCGCCAATACTGAGCATACTTGTACGTTCTGGCGCACTAAGCCTTACTATGGGTTCAAAATTTCCTTGAGGTATACCATTTACGGGAGCTATCCATTGAAAGATGGTTCCGTTATTAGCACCGGGAACCAAGATGTAGTTTCCGCTAAGATCTCCTACAAAAGAAAATTGAGCAGTAACCAATTCGTTTTCCATATTACTAGAAAAGACAAGTACACTATCAAAAGACATTTCACTTACGATAGTATCAATTAAGGCGTATGTTACCGGATTTAAATCTTCCTCTTCAAAAGTTTGAATACTTGATCCAAAAGCATTGTTCAGATTATCGCCTAAGTTTGCCAACTGCTGTTTTTGATTGGCGGTGACGCTACTGCTCCCACCGGTATTCCTACCATCTTGTTCTGTGTAAAAGCTGGCCTTTATTTGCGTCTTGTCTTTTATATAGTTTGTTTTTAGTTGAGCACCACTACGTTGATAGTTTTGATTATTAAATTCAAAGTCAACCGTTATTCGCACATCCTTGGTGACTAATAGATTGGGGGTGAAAGTTATTTCTGCCGTGTTATAGTCGATCACATAATCCTCTTCTATGCCTCTTACCAAGAGCACGCCATCGAGGTACACTCTTTCTGTAGCAGCAACAATGATGATAAAACTTTCTCCATTTGCGCCAGTCAATCTATATGGCCCTTGATTGCCCTCCTGTACTGCAAGTACATTTCTATTGTATTGTCCTCTAGATAGGGCTGCAGCAAATGAGGTTGAAATATTTCCACCATTATCTAATTCGTAGTAGTCATCATATAAAAGTCCCTGCCATTTTTTAAAATATTGGAGAAAGCGACTATCGTAGGATTGTATTTCATAATCTCCCACAAGCAATTTGTGATTGTCTTTACTCAACTGGATAAACACTTTATCAAATTCACGTAACTGCTGGGTATTTCCTTCAGGTTGGAGTGGGATATTTTGATCTGAGATGGCAGCGAGTATGTCTATTTCGTTCCCAATCTTTCCACTCAGTTGCAGATCTAGATCAGAACTCAATACCAAATCTTGTCGATTACCTACACTGAATCCTCTAGCAAAACTACCAGAGTACTTGATGTCTCCCCCAGATGCTTGTCCAAAACGTCTCTGATCCTCAAGCTCTATAGGGTCAATATATAGTTTTGGCGTCTTAGCTATGAGATTGGAGTCTAAGAGTTTCTCGTTTTCAAAAAGAGGTGCCGTGATTCCCCTATAAGCAATCTGCAAAGTGTCGCCTTGTTCTAGTGAAGAGCCAAAAAATAACGAGTCTTGCTTCAATTCAAAATCTTCCACTAAGACTTCTTGTCCTTTTTCAAAGCGAGATACAATTATTGAGTTTGGGATGAGGATAGCATCTAAATGTACATATCTATTTGCTTGTATCGTTACTACAGTATCCATATTAGAGGTATAATCCTGACCTTTCATATAGGATAGGGGAGCAATTATGCCTATCAAGCACAATATGGACCATCTAATACTAGTAGAGATTATTTCCAATGACTTATCATTTATAGTGCGGAATCAAGGATACTATACTATTTAACGTCACGAATCGAATGTTTACTATGAAATTCATGCTTTTTGTGCATTTTAAATTGCTTGATTTCCTTTCAATTTCTATTCTAAACCGCTGTAAATCGACAAAAATTTGATTTTTGCGCACAAAAAGTGTACATTTGCAGTCCATTTGCGAAAAGTGGTTATAATTGATCTAAACAAACGTGTTGACAATTTACTTTTCAAGAGCAAATTTGTCCAAATGTTGAAACATCCAAAAATGCATAGAATTCGTGTAAAATATTGATTTACACATAGTTCTGTGAAATATGATATGCCTTTTTTACGTTGCTGTGGAGCACACAGCTTTAATTTAGGTGTGTCAAGAATTTTTGACTAATAAAAAATTAAATAGGATAATGAGGAACAAGAATTTCAAGTACGCTAAAGGAGTATATTACTTTGTCGTCAGAAACGGACAGCAAAACATTACTATAAAGAGAGTAAAAAAGAATGAAGCTGTGATGGCATTTAGTGCATACAAGCAAAATGGCAAAGATGTCACTTGGTTAGGATGCTGGGATGGTAAAAAATGGCAAGAATCAGGCGCCCCAACAAGCGCTGAAGCATAATTTATATATTACAAACTGAAAAATTTATGATTATAATTGAAGTAAAAGAAGGCGAATCTATCGACAGAGCTCTTAAAAGATATAAGAGAAAGCACCAAAACATTGGTATCAACAAAGAATTACGTTCTCGTAAGCAGTTTACCAAGCCTTCTGTAGATAGACGGTTCGAAGTACTTAAGGCGAAGTACAAGCTCAAGAAGTTCGGGTCATAGTCGATTTACTCCTTTATTGATTACAAAATATAACAACCCTTTGTTATTGTGGATTCCCGCTATGACAAAGGGTTTTTGTTATTTAGGCCAGTCTTAATTTCGATTTGGGCGTGCCTCTTCATTCCACCAAAAAGGGGTGTCATTCAGAGTCAGGCTATCCAGCACTCCACGTTCGTTTCGGTCCTAGCGGACTTCCCGAAGCTCCACTACGTTCCGTTCGGGACTGCTTCCTATCCTTCACGCAAAAAAAATCAACGAATTTCGATTTATCTTCTATAGCGTTCTTTCTACGCCTATCGTTATGTTGCTCAAGTTAAGATTGATATCAAAATCATGTTCATATAGTTTCCTATCGAGACCTTCTTGGTTTCTAATTCTAAAACTATAACCTCCAGATGAAATGTTGAAAAGAAATGCCCACTTTTCGTTGAAGTTATACTTTGCACCAATTTGAGCAAATGCATTTATTGTGTCAGAGCTTGATGTTTTTCTTTTTTCACTGTCTTCCGTAACCTTGTTCGTAGCACGATTGTACACGATATTTGGCTGTAGAAAGAAAACAAGTTTTTCATTTATTTGAAAGTCATTGCGATAGAAACCTCCTATGCTGTAGCCTGTGTTAGATACAATCAAAGGGCTATTGTCTGCAGGTAAAAATTCATCTCGATAAAATAGATAACCAATAGAAATACCTAAAGATCTTTTATGGTCAAATTTAAAACCGAAGTAGGGGTTTACATTAATTACAGTACGATTAATAGGGACTCCATTTATTAAACTACTAAAGCCGGTAGTAGGGTCGGAGATAAATACTGTTCTATCAGGAAAATTTTCAAGGCCTTGCAATACTATACTCAAAGAGCCGCCTACAAAATATTTGTTTGCATGGTTTGATGTATTCTCTGTTTGTGCTACTAGGTCATTATTAAAACCTCCAAATAGTCCAATTAAAAGACAGAGTAGAATTGATATTTTATTCATAACATTTACTTTTAAGGATTAGGAAATTAGAATATATACTCCGCGCCAAAGCTGATTCTACTTAGAGAAAAGCTAGCACTAAAGAAGTTATCTTTTTGAGTCTCCGCTTCTGAACCAGTTCTAAAACTAGTATGTGAATAACTTGCGCCCCAGATGTTTGTTCGGAGATTCCATTTTTTAGAAATAGAATACACAAACCCAAATTCCGCTCCCACTCTATATCTTATTGTTCTATCTTCTTCAACTGCAGGTGCCGCTTGTAAAGTTTCTCCGTTTACCACAGATAAACTTGTAAAGGGTTGAACATAAAATTTTAATCTATTGCTTGGATTTAAGTAATGTCGATAGAAAAATCCTCCACCAAGGGTATAGGTAAACTCTCTAAAGGTGTCTTCATCTCGGTTATCAGATCTAAATCTTTGCAATGTAAATCCAGTAGATAAGCTTGCTCCTAAGATTGATCGTGGATTTAAGCACCATCCAAAATAAGGACTAAAATTTAATCTGTGCAAACTTGATTTTCCCCCAATACTGGTAAAGGTAGTTCCTGAAATTGTTGTAGATGTCGTTGGGTAAGTATCAATGCTGCTACTTCCAGAAAAGCTACCCCCAACTAAATATCTAGGTGATAATCCAGATTCTTGAGCTTGGATTATAGTTGACAATAGCAAAAATAAATAGATTAGATTCTTCATAATTTTTGTTCTTTTTGCTAAAGTATTATTTTTTTTTCACTTGGTTGTATTCGTGATTTGATTTATTGAAGTGCTTTTTCTAATTTTTCTTACAAGATAATTTTAGACCATAGATTTTTTATAATTCGTCTTGTCTTTTTTTAGTGAGTATATATTCACTTTACAATTTAAGTATAAACCCTTCGACAAGGGATAGGAACGAGCACGGAGATGTGCGGAAGGTGTATGAATCCTAGTCTGTGGGAGCTCCATGAGGTACGAGTGGAGATCACTCAGACTATTGGATGAATCACCTTCTGTATATCGTAGTAAAGTGGATTAGCCCGGTGCCTACTGAGTCCGATTTTTTCATCGGAATCAGTAGGCATGGCGCCTCAAAAAAGGAATGAGTAGATGGATTTCTATTATTATTTGTTAGTTTAGCAACCACTAAAAAATACACATGTCAGAATTTTATCCGCATTTATTGTCCCCACTTGACTTAGGATTTACAAGCCTCAAAAATAGAGTGTTGATGGGCTCTATGCATACTGGGCTCGAAGAAGAGAAAAATGGTTTTGAACGACTCGCAAAGTATTTTGCAATACGCGCTAAAGGAGGAGTGGGTTTGATGGTGACGGGTGGTATCGCTCCTAATAAAGCGGGCTGGGTAGGTCCTTTTGCGGCTAAGTTGACATCTCAAAAAGAAGTGAAAAAACATCGCTTGATTACGGATGCGGTGAAAGTAGAGGGCGGAAAAATTTGTATGCAGATTCTGCATAGTGGTAGATACGGGTATCATCCGTTTACCGTAGCTCCATCTTCTATCAAGTCTGTAATCAATCCTTTTAAGCCATGGAAACTGACACAGCGTGGGATAAAAAATACGATTAATGATTTTGCCAAGTGTGCAGTGCTAGCGCAAGAGGCGGGCTACGATGGGGTAGAAGTGATGGGCTCTGAGGGATATCTGATCAACCAATTTATTGTAAAGAAGACAAATAAGCGAGATGATGAATGGGGAGGGACGTATGAAAATAGAATCAAGTTTCCTATTGAAATCGTAAAGGCAGTGCGTGCGGCTGTGGGTGACAATTTTATTATTATTTATAGGTTATCCATGTTAGACTTGGTCGACGATGGGAGTACTTGGGAGGAAGTCGTGCATCTCGCAAAGGAGATAGAGGCGGCTGGTGCAACGATTATAAATACAGGAATCGGCTGGCATGAAGCGCGGGTACCTACCATAGCGACAATGGTACCAAGGGGTGGATTTAGTTGGGTGACAAAACGCTTGATGGGAGAGGTGAGTATACCGCTGATCACTACCAATAGAATAAATACGCCCGAAATAGCGGAGGATATTTTGGCTAAAGGACATGCGAATATGGTTTCTATGGCTAGACCTTTTTTGGCAGACCCAGATTTTGTAATAAAAGCGATGCAGGGAAAACCGATGGCGATCAATACTTGCATTGCCTGTAATCAAGCCTGCCTAGATCATGCTTTTGAACAAAAGGTCGCAAGCTGTTTGGTTAATCCTATGGCTTGTCACGAGACAAAATATGAAATGACTCCTACAAAGGATAAAAAAAATATTGCGGTTGTCGGTGCAGGACCAGCAGGTATCGCTTGCGCTATCTATGCCGCACAACGAGGACATGAAGTGACACTGTACGAAGCCGAGCCTGAAATAGGAGGGCAGTTCAATATGGCAAAAGAAATACCAGGTAAGGAAGAGTTTCATGAAACGATTCGTTATTTTAATTATCAACTCAAAGAGAATAAGGTAAATCTCCAATTGAACACACGTGTAGATGCAGACTATTTTGCAACCAAAAAATATGATGAGATTGTCTTGTCTACTGGAGTAGCTCCTCGCGAAATAAACCTTGAAGGGATAGATCACCCGAAAGTACTTTCCTATGTAGAAGTACTGAGAGATAAAAAAGAAGTGGGGCAAACGGTAGCCCTGATAGGTGCAGGAGGAATTGGTTTTGATGTGGCGGAATATTTGACAACGGATTCTTTACCGACTATAGAGCATTTTAGTAAGGAGTGGGGTATAGATCAAAGTTTAAGCACGGTTGGAGGATTGGTACCCGAACAAGATGAGCCACCCAAAAGAAAGGTATATATGCTTCAACGATCTAGTGGGAAAATGGGAGGAAAGCTAGGTAAGACAACTGGATGGGTTCATAGATTGAGTATGAAAAAGAAAGACGTGACCCAAATCAATAAGGTGCAGTATGATAAAATTGACGATGAAGGATTGCACTATACCAGAGAGGGAGACCAAAAAGTAATACCTGTTGATAATATTATTGTTTGCGCGGGTCAAGTTTCTGTAAATAATTTGCACCATACTTTAAAAGAAAAAGGATTCAAAGTACATCTGATTGGAGGTGCCTTTGAAGCAAAAGAATTGGATGCTAAGTTCGCTATTGACCAAGGCATGAAGCTGGCTATTAAGTTATAAAAATTGGTGTTTCGTAATTAGCGCTGATGGAGGTGAAAACTGTTAAAAAATAACCAAATCAGGGTATAAGACATTTGTATACGACATTGATAATAAGTATTTTGAAAACGTTTTCGCTTATTTATACTTAATGAAATCTTTAGTTGAAATTATTATTTAATTTGAAATACAATGACTTAAAGCTACTTAGGAATGTAAGTATTAACATATATATATTTGTTAATATATATAATTTGTTTTTTACCTAATTTATGGTATAAAT
>CAYZUW010000171.1:0-8806 GCA_964481325.1 uncultured Saprospiraceae bacterium | reverse complement strand
ATGGTAGACTCTGCACTCATAATAAATTCATCGTCTAATAGGTCCTTGGCCATTTTTCCAAGTATCAGGGGAACAACCATCAAAAATGAAAATCTTGCAGATTTGCTTTTGTCTACCCCCAAAAGAACAGAAGTCCCTATGGTCGCACCAGATCTACTGATACCTGGCAATATAGCTATTGCTTGAGCAATTCCAATCACAATGGCATTAGGGTAGCTTACCGCTTTTTCAGAGTCCTTTGCGCGATCAGCTAAAAATAATAAGCCTCCAGTCAATAGAAGCATAACTCCAACTAGAACAATCTGCTCGTTAAAAAGAGATTCTAATTGCTCATCAAACATGACCCCCACAAAAGCAGCAGGTATCATGGATAAGATTATTTTGATACTGAAATTAAAGGATTCATTGTCTTTATAGTCACTATTCTTTATGGCATCAAAGAGTCCAGAAAATATCTCAAGAATATCTTTGCGAAACACGATAATGGTACTTAATGCTGTTGCGGCATGCAGTGTAACTGTCATAACCATACTATCGCTTTGTGATGCATCGTAGCCTAAGAAAAATTTGGCCAATTCTAAGTGACCGCTACTACTTACAGGCAAAAACTCAGTAAGTCCTTGAATGATGCCAAGAATAATAGCTTGAATAATAGCCTCCATGTGTAAGTGTAATTAGGGAATTACTTTTTGAAAATGGCGTAGATTTGAAGACCTAAACCTGAAAGTATAAGGATAGGCGCTAAATTTAGAATCCTCCAATTGTAAATCACACTTTCGTCCCATACATTTGGATCTTCATTATGTCCTCCAAGCATCATAATGTACCCTAAGGCCATTAAACCAACACCTATGCCCATCCACTTAAAGGTTTCTTTGCCAAAGGTCATTTCATTGGCAACTGTTGCTGAAGAGGAAGGGGCTACTTTTCTTGCCTTGTCAACAGAGACTTTCTTGACAGTGGTTTTCTCTGCAGTAGTGACTACTTTTTTCTTCTTCTTTGCCATGTTAATATTTCAACTATTTTATTGAATTAGGTACGCTAATGTACGCCAAATTTTGCTTTATGTTGTATTTTTTCTTCATGTTTGATATCTGTTAACAATCAATTTTCAATTCGAAAATACCAATTTTTACGAAGGAAATTACTAAAGATTACACCAATTTCTTTCCTCTAATCGTATTTTAAAACTATATCAAGTCGTCTCTATGTGTGCGTAAAAATCGAGCAACTGTTTGCCATGTGCTTAGTACAGAAATCAGTACCCCTACTAATATCAAGCCTAAATAGACGATAAGGAAATCGCTATTTCCCGCTATGTTCATTATCTCAGGCTCTATTGACCATAAAAATTGCAATACCATCTGAATCAAGGTTACAGCCAATATACTACCTATGAATCCATTAAACACAGCTTGAAGTATGTATGGTTTACTTATAAATTTATTTTTTGCGCCTATAAGCTGCATTTGCTTAATAGTCATTCGATTATTGTGGATAGATAGTCGAACCGTATTGTAAATGAGCGAAACCGCTATTAACAAAAAAACAAAGGCGATAAATAAGCCTATGAATCGAAATCGATTGATGTTGCCTTCCAAACTATATACTAGCTTATTCTGAAAGTATACATCTCTTACAGCAGAATTCCCTTTCAGCTGCTCACTTACAATGGTCAAATTTTCATTCGTTATTGCCTCAGAACGTAGGCTGAAAGTAAGTACATCATACAACGGATTGTTGAGGCCAAAATTAGACAAATTCTCGCCTAATTCTTCCTCTATTATTTTCAAACCGTCCTCTTTCGAAATGAAAGTAAGAGACTCTTCTTTATAATTAGATAAATTGTAAATTTCCGCCTTTACAGCTTGTATTTCGATTTGTTTTGCCTCATTTTTGAGCTCAATAGTAATCTTGACCTGTTCTTTAAGATAGGCTATTGTCTGATTGCCATATATATACAAGAGATAGAGAATTCCTAATAGGAATAAAACTGCGGCAAGGCTAAATACTGCGTATAGCTGATTCGGTTTATATCCTGATTTCTTCTTGTTCAATCGACTTATACTTTCAAATAATACGCAAATGTAATCTTTTCAATTAAATGATAAAATATTTCATACATCATTGATATAGAGAGAATAACGTTATATTTAGCAATATTCATGCTATTAAAGACACTTTATTTTTTCTATTTCAAGTTATACTCTATAGTTTTACAATTCATTATAGCAAAAATGTTTTCAAAATCTTTATTCTCCTTACTATTTACCTTGATTTTTTGTAGTGCTTTGTTGTCACAAACAATCACCTTAGATAATGCTTCTTTTGAAGGAGAGCCCCAAGATGCAACACTGCCACAGGGTTGGTTTGCAGTAGAGTTGGGCACAACGCCTGACATTATGCCCGGAATTTGGGGGGTAAGTATGGAGTCCTCGGATGGAGATACCTATTTAGGACTAATCACCCGGGAAGACGGCTCTTTTGAGTCTATAGGTCAGCGCTTAGCTGCTCCATTCGAAAAGGACATGTGTTATAATTTTTCATTGGACATAGCACGTTCTAAGACTTATGCTGGATATAATTTTCCAATTCGTTTAAGGATTTACGGTGGGACTAAAAAGGGAAAACGCAGTCAGTTGTTATGGAGTTCTCCAACTATAGATAAAGAAGAATGGGAAACACACGACGTCAGATTTACCGCCAAGAAAAAATACAACTACATTATTATAGAGGCGTACTTCGGAGACGGGCTCCTTTTTCACTATAATGGTAATATCCTAATTGATGGAATTTCTCCGATTGAAGCTTGTACAAGAGCTTAGTTAAAAACTCATTTCAAAATGGCACTAGGCAATCAAATGCTGCTCCCTTGGTGGAGAAGCAAATACATACTCTGGGTTATTCTGATGCTGCCGGGTCTATTATTTACTATCGGCGTATGGATTGAAAATATGACTTACGACAGTTATATGCATTCTACAGGAGAATTTTGTGCAAGATTTATTGTATTCACACTTATAGGAACTCCACTATTAATGCTTATGCCGAACTACAAACTACCTAGATGGTTGAATAGAAACAAGCGGTATTTTGGCTTAGCTGCATTTGCCTATGGACTATTTCATGCTATTGCCTATATCGTAGTTGTACCAACTAATCAGGTTCTAAGAGAGGCATATCAATTCGGATTGCTAACGGCTTGGATATCTTTACTGATTTGGATTCCGATGGCTATTACAAGTACGAACGCCTGGGTAAAACAACTTACTATAAGGTGGAAGAAAATACACAATTGGGGCTACCTTGCAGCATTATGTGCATTCTTGCATTGGGCATTTATTCATTATCACTGGAAGCCAGCCTTAGTACATGCAGCACCTATATTACTCCTGCAAGGATATAGGTGGATAGTTCAATTAAAAAACAAAAAAGCGGTGTAGGCTTTTCTAATGAGACCTTTTTAATAGTTCCATTCTGGTAAAATTAATTAATACCAATAATTTATTTTCAAAGCGATTGCTCGATTGCTTGTAGTTATTTCGGAGTTCAATACATCGTAGTTGTCAATGTACACTAAGAATAAATCAGATTGTGGAGCAAAGCGCCATTGCAACCTTGAGTTGATTCCCATAAAATCGGACTGATCCACGAACTGAAACAAAGTAGTCCAAATTAAATTTCTAGAAAACCCAATTTCAATTTTTGAAAGTAATGCAGTAATTAATTCTTCGCCAAAAGGTTCAGGGAAATTAAGCTTATTGAATTGGTATTCTAAACCAAAATTAGCCCATGGCTGTATTCGATAGTTGACACCTGCGGTAAATCGATTGAGATAACCATTATAAAACTCACCTAATTCTGCACTTGCAGAGTATTGAAATAATTTACGGCCATCAGAATCATACCCGAGTTCGACTCTGGAAAAATTATACCTTTCTGTAGGCAGTGGTTCACCACTGCTCACAAATGAAAAGGGGAACAATAGTTCGACTGAATTATTATTTACACTAGTGGAGATTTCACTCGTATTATTAAATCTCAAGAAGTAGGAAAGACTATTATTGCGTTCATTAAACGACCAATCTGGATTGAAGGTCAACAAATTTCGAAAACCAATATTATGCCTTTGGATTTTACCTTCCTTGGGACGGATAGTATAGTCCGCAGTGGTCAGGGATTGATTGAAGCCCACTCTAATGGAAGTGTCTCTAACAGCATCAAAGTTATCCACTCTTAAATTGAATCCTAAGTCAGTAAAGTAATTTTCTTGGACGATCATCATATTCGTGGACAGATTCCAGTCTGAATTCTGAAACTGACCACCGAGATTGTAGAATCCTGTTTTTTCATCAAAGCCATCCTTAAAAGATTGATGTGCGCCAGCCCATAGCGAGCGTTTTCCATCAGATGATTTGTAGAGTCCTTCTAGACTAGCGTTTCTACTGGAGCTCCCTTCCTGGGGATCAAAATTGTCAAAAGCTTGCTGATTGACAAAGAGTCCTTTGATATTTGATAAGCCAAATTGTTTTTGAACAGCCACTGCACTTTGATTTAGTCCAGGAGTACTTTCGCTTCTGCCAGTATGTGTATTCATAACACCGATTCGCACATCGTTTGTCGCATTTCCAGTAGCTCTGACTCCATAGAGAAGTGGAACAGCTTGTCCATTTTCATCAAGTCCGATTCGGCGAGTGAAAAAAGGAGTAACAGGACCGTTACCAAAATTTCCGAAGATGTCACTGTTTTCCAAGAAGAAAGTTCTTTTCTCAGGCAAGAAAATACTAAAACGAGTAAGGTTGGTCACCAACTCATCTACCTCAATCTGTGAGAAGTCTGGATTTATAGTAACATCGGCACTCAAAGTCGATGTCAATGCGAACCTCGCGTCTAAGCCAGCGTTCCCATCATAATCTACATCTTCATCCCTATTCTTATTGACACTACCAGTAAGATAAGGGATGATATTGAAATTGCCAGATTTTTTAGTAGGAGGTGCATCCCATACTAAGGCTCCTGCAAAGGCAGGATTCGGAGGCCAAAAAGACTCAGGTACGGCTGTCCAATTGTGAAACTGGTTGATCCCTTGAATCCCACGAACGATATTCATTCCCCATTCTTTATTGGTACCATTATATCGAAGTATTTTAAAAGGGATAGCAATTTCTGCAGTCCAGTACCCATCGTACACTTTTACTTCACCTCTCCATTTGTTATTCCAGTCAGTATTTATTCCTGAATCTGGCGCGTATTGAGCGTCCCATTGTACACCTGCCGCAGAGACTCCAAATAAGAACGCATTGGTTCTAGTGTTGAGCGGGTCGAGTATCATAGCAATTCCATCATTATCCCAAAATTCATCTCGCTTTAAGGTTTGAATAACAATATCGCTACTCTGTACACATTTCGCCGCCATGTATAAATTATCCTCATCATAAGTAAATCGAACTTCAGTGCGAGGATCTGCAGCTTCAGCAAAATAAGGCGTCTTTTGCCAAAAATCTGTAGCCATACTTGCTTGTTGCCAAGTAGCTTCGTCTAGGATCCCATCGACCTTAATCTCCTCAATCGTTTTATTATTTTCTAAGCGGAATATATTCTTGAATTCAGATACATCTGGTTGTGCTTTTACTGTTGCAGCAGCCAAAACTAGTAGAATAAATGAAAGAAATGTCTTTGGTTTCATCCTCAAGCTATTTTAATTGATATTGTTAAACTACAAAAAACAATACGCAAAATTAGGCTTAATAGTTAACATATTTTGTCTTTTAAATAGCTTATTGTTACCAAATTTACTTACTACTTTTAAGTTTTTCCGATACAAATATTCAAACTTACTCCTACCAAAGATAGCAATGCACCATTCACCCTGCATTCTATAATTTAAACAAAAAGGTAAGTTTATCATAAAGTCGAGAGATGCCTATTTTGGACAATAATCGATTGAAATGCTTTTAAAATAAAATCATATCTTCATATTCCATTATATAATGGATTAAATTAAAAACCACGATGAAAAACTTCCTAATAATTTTCTTGCTTATATCAGTAGCTTGTAGCTGCACTCAAGACCAAGGAGAATCAGAATCAATAAAGGCGGACTCTGGAGCTTTCGAGGCTATGCAACAAATGAGCTTCAGTCGAGCTTATCCAAATGAAGACATTCCATCAGATGGTTTTTATAAAGGCTATGAACAACATCTACGCATGAAAACCACTCATGTAGCAAGTAGATCATTTGAGGATCAATGGGAGAGTATGGGGCCGTTTAACATATCTGGAAGAGTATTAAGTGTGGGAATCAACCCTCAAGCTGATAGAACTCTGTACGCGGGAACCGCAAGTGGAGGACTCTGGAGGTCAAGAGATTTGGGCTTAGGTTTTTCATGGGAAAGAATCGATACTGGATTTCCAGTTTTGGGAGTGAGCGATATTGAATTTGCACCAGGAGATAGTACGGTCATGTTTATTGGGACAGGGGAAGTCTATAATTATCAATCTACTGGTACAGATGGTGCGTATCGACCTACAAGAGGTTCTTATGGTATAGGAATCTTGAAATCCGCAGATGGAGGGACTACTTGGACTAAAAGCCTAGATTGGACATTACAAAATGAAAGAGGCGTTTGGATGATTAAGGTAGATCCACAAAATCCTCAAAATGTATATGCAGCCACTACGGATGGAATTTATAAATCTGCAAATCAGGGTGATTCTTGGTCAAAAGTTTTCGATGTACTGATGGCAACGGACTTAGAGATTCATCCTACCAGATCAAATGAGATTCTTATTTCTTGTGGAAATTTGAATTCTGAAGGCAATGGAATTTACAAATCATTTGACTCAGGGGAGAGCTGGACCCAGATAGAAAGTACTTTGGTTGAAGAATTTGGAGGAAAAATACAATTGGCTTTTGCGCCCTCTAATCCTGATGTAGTTTATGCCTCCATAGGCAATAGTTTATCTAGTCAGGATGGAGCAACATGGTTGTATAGATCCAGTAATTTTGGAACAGATTGGACGCTGATAAGCAACGATGATTACTCAAGATTTCAAGGATGGTTTTCTCATGATGTATCTGTGCACCCTCAAGACGAGGACGATATCATAGCAGTTGGTGTCAATGTTTGGAGATGGAATAAGAATATACAGAACATTGAGATTAAAACCAATGGTAATTTGCCTTTTGGTACTTTACCAATAGGGGAACCAGATGGACCACCAGATTATACTCATCCTGACCATCACTTTGTTATACACCATCCTAATATTGATGATTTAGTTATTTTGGGAAATGATGGTGGCGTGTATTTGTCTTATGATGCAGGGGAGACCTATGAATCTGCGAATGGGGGCATGCAGACAAGCCAATTTTATAATGGATTTTCAGTTACTGAAGAAGGTAGCTTGGCTATGGGAGGGCTCCAAGATAATAGTACTGTAATTTTTTCTGAAGATCCAGCTTGGCGCAGAGTGATTGGTGGGGATGGTTCCTGGACAGCTATCAATCCGAATTTAAATAGTACAATCTATGGGTCGCTTCAAAATCTAAGAGTGTTTAGGTCTTTAAACGGTGGAGATAACTTTGGTAATGTATCATTTCCAGAAATTGATGCGCCTTTGTTTATATCTCCTTTTGTCCTTGCTCCTAGTAACCCTAGTAGAATGTATTTTGGATCTTCCACCTTATTTAGATCTGTTAATGGAGGACAAACAACAGAAGTGATGGACAATATTGAATCAATTATCAATAACCCTATCTATTCAATGGAAGTAAGCCCAACAGACCAAAACATTCTATACTGTGCTACAGGGCCATATCCAATAGGTGAAATAATTGAAGAACCGCAAGTCCTAGTTACGCTCGATGGAGGAAACAATTTTGAAGTTACTGAACAAGATCTCCCGAATCGTATACTTAATGATGTGACCGTTGACCCAATAGACCCTAGTGTAGCTTATGTTGCTTTGAGTGGTTTTGGTTCAGATCATCTATTCAGAACTACAGACTTTGGTAGCACTTGGACTGCCATCGATAATGGCTTACCAGACGTCCCCGGAAATGCAATTATTGTAAACCCAAATAACACCGATCAGATCTTCTACGGTAACGATATTAGTGTGTATGTAAGTAATGATGCTGGTCTATCTTGGGAGGTATTTGACGCTGGTTTACCCAATGCCTGTATTGTTATGGATTTAAAATTCGCAAGAGAAGACAACAGTCTCTGGATCGCCACACATGGAAATGGTGTCTATAAAAGAGGCTTAGAAGGATTATTCGTTTCAACACAATCCATAGCCTCCCTAGAAGAGTTGCATATTTACCCAAATCCTGTACGTGATAGGATTAATATCAAAAATGAGTTTAGTTCAGAATCGATACAGTATGAAGTTGTAGACCTCTTAGGCAGGCAAATACAACAAGGGGAATTGATAAATAATCAGATTGAGGTATCGAATCTAGCTCAAGGAAATTATATTCTAAAGGCTTCTTCTGCAAATAAGATTTTCACTGGAAAGTTTATTAAAATATAGCGGATATTCGACAATTGAAGTCAAGTACTTTATAGTCTAAATTAACATTTATAACACAATAGTAATTTTATTTTTTAGGTGAGGGGTGGAAGTGATATGAATTAGTCAAGAGAACTAGTGTAGTCCGAAGAGCAGTGGCTGAACGGATGAGTGAAGACGCTGCGATTCGATGACTACATAGTCCGAGAGGCTGCTGAATACAAACGGACGACCGACCCTGGCATTCGCTTTTTCAGCGAATAGTCATGGGGCACCTCCAAATTAATTA
>CAYZUW010000170.1:0-8848 GCA_964481325.1 uncultured Saprospiraceae bacterium | reverse complement strand
ATGAAATAATGTGAATTTGGCTCAAATGGCACATTTTTATATATCTGAAACCTGAATTATGTATACTAATGGGCATTAATGAAGTGTCTGATTGCTGCAACAGTGTCTAGGCTTTGTTATATTTAGAACGATTATACATCTTTCGTTAAGCACATTTCGTATTGTAACTAGTGAGTACTTTTCCATTCCATAAGCAATTAGATTCTAGCGACTGCGGGCCTACCTGCTTGCGCATGATCGCTAAGTCCTATGGGAAAGACTACAGTCTCTCTTTTTTGAGAGAAAAGAGTTACATAGGGAAGGAAGGTGTGAGCATCAAAAGCATCAGTGAGGCTGCTGAGGCGATAGGTTTTAGAACCCTAGCTGTGAAATTGCCATTGCATAAGAATGGTTCACAAAATGCTTCTGACCTTACCCAAGCTCCTTTACCATGCGTCGTACATTGGAATCAAAATCACTTTGTAGTGGTACATAAGATTACCAAGTCAAAGGTGCATATCGCAGATCCTGCAGTAGGTAAATTAAAACTTACGCATAAAGATTTTGAAAAATCTTATCATAGCGATGGAAATAAAGGGATGGCTATCCTCATGGAGCCTACCTCAATATTTTGGGATATAGAACCAACACGCGCTAAAAAAGGAATTGGTTTTCTTTTTAAGTATTTGAAACCGCATAGGCAACTGCTCATTCAATTGTTTATCGGACTGCTCTTGGGTACCTTTATCCAACTGCTGTTTCCATTCTTGACGCAGAGTTTGGTGGACATAGGGATAGATACTAGGAATCTAAATTTTATATATCTAGTCTTAGCTGGGCAGCTGATGTTGTTTTTTAGCCAGACGGTTGTGCGATTTATTCAAAGCTGGATTTTGTTGCATGTCAGTACACGGGTCAATGTCAATCTGATCGCAGAGTTTTTGCTGAAGCTTATGAACTTGCCACTTGGTTTTTTTGATTCGAAGAACACAGGTGATCTCTTACAGCGAATTGATGATCACAAAAGAATAGAGTATTTTTTGACACAATCTTCTTTAGCAGTGGTTTTATCTGTTATGAATATTGTGGTATTTGGAATAGTACTCTTGGTATACTCGCTTCCTATTTTTCTGATTTTTTTAATCTTTAGCATATTGTATCTGGTATGGATATTTGTATTCCTAAAGAAGAGGAGAGAGGTGGACTATATGGCATTCTCTCATTTGTCCGATGATAAGGCCTCCTTGATAGAGATGATCCAAGGAATGCCAGAAATAAAACTGCAAGGAAGTCAACTCAAAAGAAGATGGAAGTGGGCCAATATCCAAAGCAAGTTATTTGCAGTCCAAATGAAATCCTTGAGTATTGTGCAATATCAAGAGGCAGGAGCCTTATCCATCAATAGATTAAAAGACATCTTGATCACTTTTATTGCTGCAAAGGCGGTGCTGGATGGACAAATAACCTTAGGGATGATGTTGGCTATCCAATACATCATAGGACAATTGAATGGGCCTTTAGCGCAGTTAGTTGGTTTTGTTCGTTCTGCACAGGATGCGCATATCAGTATGGAACGTCTTTCGGAGGTACACAATACGGATAGTGAAGAGACTCTTGAGGAAACTAAGCTGCGAGATATTCCCAGTGGAGATATCGAAATAGAAGGCTTATCTTTTCAGTATAGTCCCATATCGGAACTGGTCTTGGATGATATATCACTGGTCATACCCCATGCAAAAACCACTGCCGTAGTGGGAAATAGTGGTAGTGGGAAAACGACTTTGATAAAACTTTTGTTAGGGTTTTACCCTCCTTCTGCTGGTCTCATCAAAATAGGAAATACTGGACTGGCACAAACGGATATGAATGCTTGGCGGAGCAAATGTGGGGCGGTGATGCAAGAAGGTTTTATTTTTTCCGATACTATTGCAAATAACATAGCAGAGAGTGACGATAAAGTTGACCATAGAAAAATACGAAATGCATTAGATATTGCTAACTTGAATCAATTTATACAAACGCTGCCTTTAGGTATTCAGACTATGGTCGGAGCGCAAGGCAATGGACTAAGTCAAGGGCAAAAACAGCGATTGCTCATAGCAAGAGCGGCGTATAAAAATCCTGATTTTATTTTCTTTGATGAGGCGACTAACTCATTAGATGCCAACAATGAAAAAGAAATTATGCAAAAGCTGAATGGCTTTTTAAAAGGCAAGACGGTAGTGATTGTCGCACATAGATTGAGTACGGTAAAGCACGCAGATAATATTGTAGTGCTAGATAAAGGAAAAATAGTGGAGCGAGGAAACCATGAAGAATTGATAAAAAGGAAAGGATTCTATTTTACATTAGTGCAAAACCAACTTGAATTAGGAGATTAAAACATTTAATGCCAGAGATAAACGACATAAAAAAATTTGAAGATTCCGATGCTGACTTTTCGGAGCAGATAATCAATCAACCTCCAGGCTGTTTGCTCAAAAGTGGTATTATTACTACGGCTATTATATTTGGAGCACTGTTTATACTAGCTTCGTTTATACGGTATCCTGATAAGATCATTAGCAATGGTATTATGACTAGCGAGTATCCAGCGCTAGAGATAGTATCCTTAGCTAAAGGGACAGTAGAAAAAATTTATACGAAAAATGGGGAGAACATTAAGAAAGATGCACCTATCCTTGTTGTAAAAAGTGACGCTAAATTTGAAGATGTCCAGACCTTAGAATTTTATCTAGAGCAAATAAATGAAAATATCCCTATAAGCCAATTTCCTCTTATCCCAGATACGCTCCAAGTGGGCAGTTTGCAGCCCCCGTACGCTAGTTTATTGCTGACTATAAAAGAGTTACGCTTAAAAATAGGGCAGACCTTGGTCAATAACCAAATAAGTTCCATTCAAAAAGAAATAAACAATCTAAGTGTATTGGTGCAATCTGTTGATAAACAGAAGAGTATTTTACAAAAAGAGTTGAGCCTGTCGAAGTCGGAAGTAGAACGTACCCAAAAGTTGTTTGATGGAGGATTTGAAAGTAAGCAAGCCACTGAATTGGCGGAATCCAAAATGCTTCAAATAGAACAAAAAATAGAAGCTATGAATGAGAACGTGGTACGCCATCAAATCAGAGCGGACCAATTAGAGGTAGAACAGTTGCGGCTTCAAAACGAAAGAGATGTGGCTATCGGAGGTAATAAATTCAAACTAGTAGAACAAATTTCGAATCTAAAGACGGCACTTTATTCATGGAAAAAGCAATTTATTATTACGGCGCCCACAGATGGAGAGCTCAATCTACTATCGGATATAGTCCCTAATCAGATGATAAACCTAGATGAACGAGTTGGTTTTGTTATCAATAAAAAGCAGAATAATCAAAAACTGATAAAAGCGTATTATCCTTCTGATCGTATTGGGAAGATAGGGTTAGGGAATACAGCCAATATTAAATTTATTGGGTATCCTCATAAAGAGTTCGGAATCTTTGTAAGTTCGGTCGAATATGTATCGCCGATTCCAGTCTCAGATATAAATAATCAATTGGTCTATGAGGTAAAATTGTCTTTGCCCGATCTAATCACTACTACCTATAATAAGACAATTTCTTTCAAGCCTAACTCCAGTGTTCAAGTAGAAATCATAACCGAAGATAGAACAATCCTGGAAAGGATTTTCAATCAACTTTATGATTTGATGAAGAATTAAAGGGTTTTTTTGCCTTTCTACAAGGTGATTTTTCACTTTATCTAGCGCTTTAAGCCCTTTAAAAAAGGGCTTTTCAATGAAAGTTTGATTTTTTTTTGATCATTCTTGTTTTTATCTGATGACCTTTTTGAAGATGAATCGATATAAGAATGTAACGATTAAAAACATTTTAAAAATCAAAATCATGAGAACTTCATTAATTTCAAATCTAATAACCACTATTATCTTTAGTATTTCTTTGAATATTGTTTATGCACAGTATGGCGGTTATAACCAGTACAATGAACAACAGTACTCGAATCGCCAGTACAATGAACAACGGTATTCGAATAATGGAAATTTAACCTTTAAGCCTAGTAAGAATACTTATGGTCAAGTTATAAATTACTTACCAGTACCTCAGGATTGGGATATCCCTAATTATAATGATGCTTATAAACCTTTTATGATTGCAGGAGATAAAGCCGAGGTTTATATGGGAAACCCTCGTTTACATGATTCAAGACCACGGTCTGCCGAACAAGTATTCAATGAAGCTTTGCTACCTATATTTAAACAAAATGGCGGTACTGTAATCAATACTTTTGCACTGCCAAAATTGATGAAAAACATAGACAAAATGAATCTATGCTATGGTCCAACCATTATTCAGAAAAAGTCTATCAAACGCTAGCATTTGAACTTAAGTATCATGATGGAACCAAGTCTTTAACCATGTAAGTGTAAGGGCGAACCTTACCATGGGAGATTTTTTTGCTGAGGTGTTTAATCTAGGAGCTAAAAGGGAGTATTACGAAACTGCAAAGCAAGTTTTAATATTTGCTTTAGAGAACAGTCAGGTAAACGAACAACAAGTAATGGCCTACAATGTAGGTGAAAGCCAATTTGATAATGAAAGATGGAGAGCCTATAAAAATTCTCGTGCAGGAAGTTCTTCTTCTAGCTCTTCTTCAAGCGCATCTCCAAGTTCGAGTAGTAGCGGGACGGATGATTTTTTAAGAGGGGTAATCAAAGAAGAACAAACCGTAACAGGCGGAGGATACTCTGGAGACGTAAGTATGCATAAAAAATATACCTGGGTTAACGAATCGGGGGAAACAATGCAAACAAATGACCCTAACTACAATCCCAATTCAGATACAAGTACGTATCATCATAATTGGTCTTTAATGCAAAATCAATAGAAGTACCGTTAATAAAAGAAGGCTGACTCTGGTAGGAGTCAGCCTCTTTCTTAGAAACCAAACTTTTTTGTTCATTTAAAAAAGGGAGGCCTGTAATTAATTATTAGGCATTTGTTCTGGTTCCATTATAATTTCAACACGTGATTGAGCATTCAAGAATTTAGTAGCCGCATTTTGTATATCCTTTGCAGTCAACTTTTCTCTTGCCATATCCAATTCTTCAAGGGTAATTTTGCTCAAATCACCATCCAGTTTCAAAGCATTGTTTACGGAGTTCATCCAGAATCTATTTTCTTTAAAATTCTTGATTTGCTCTTGGCGTTGTGTTTCTTTTACTTTCTCTACATCTGCTTGCTCAGGACCATTACTCATCAAATTTCCTATATCTTGCAAAGCAGTATCTAATAACTCCTGCGTCTTGTCAGGGTCACTGTTAAAAGAAATAGTAATACTATATTTTTCCTGTGGTACTTTAGAGGTGTTAGATGATACACTCACACCATACACACCTCCTTTGTCTTCACGCATAGATTCACGCAGTTTAATTCTCATGACATCCACCATAGACCTCAACTCATAGTTTACCTTTTTGTCATAGTCATATTTACCGTGGTATACAATATTTACAGTAGTCTTAGGAGCTTTTCCACGCTTGATTTTTTTGTTTACTACACCATCTACAATATTGATATCTAAATCTTTAAAGCTTTCACTGTCAGGCTTAGTAGGCAAACTACCTAGGTACTTTGAAAGCATAGGTATTATTTCCGCTGTTTTAAAGTTTCCAATAAAGGTAAAGGTGAAGTCATCTGCATCTGCGAATCTTTCATTATAGATTTCAAATACTCTGTCCAGGTTTATATTCTCTAATACTTTTTCAGACGGGAAGTTTCTACGTATATTGTTATTATACAATACCTCTTGAACATAGTTTCCGAAGAAGAAACGAGGATCTGACATGAAGTTTTTATAGATGGATCTCTCTTTAGTAAGATAAGAATTGAATGTAGCTTCATCCTTTCTAGGTGAAGTAAAGTACAAGTGTGTCAACTGAAGTAAAGTTTCCAAATCATCAGGCGAACAAGCACCATTCATGCCTTCATACAATTCACCTATATATGGTCTCGCTCTTACAACTTTTCCAGTTAATAATTTACCCAACTGTACATTGTCAAATTCTCCGATACCAGATTCAGTAATAATGGCATCCGCATAAGAAGCATTGTGATAATCTGCATCACTATATAAAGATGATCCACCAGGGCTATAAGAAGACATCATGATTTCGTCGTTCTTAAAATCCGTTGGCTTAAGTACTACCTTTACACCATTCGACAAAGTGACTTCCGTGATATCTACATTATCAATTCTATCAATAGATTTTACTGGCTTCGCCTTTACTTCTTTAGCGAATAAAGGTTCACTAGATACATTATCTACATACGGCTGCAAATCTTTTGATTTTGCACCAGCTAATAAAGCACGTACTTCAGATTCTGTAATGACTGGTGTGTCTCTCTTTGGTCCCGTCACTACGACCACTCTGTTTTCATCCGTAATCCATTTAGCAGCCAATTCGTTCACTTCGCTAATATTAATGGTAGGAAGGTACTTTTCGTATCTTTCCAAAGTCTGGTCTTCATTCAACACAGGTATTTCCTGCAAGAAATTGAAAACAAACCTCATCGACATTCTACCAGAATCTTTCTTTCCTTTTTCTTTAAGCGCTGCTTTTGCAGAAGTCATCATCTGCTCAATAGCTCTTTTCATTTCAGACTCGTTGAATCCATGACGTAACACTCTTTCATTTTCTTCTAGTAGTGTTTCTAATCCTTTTGCAGCACCACCTTCTGCAACGAAGGCAAAACTGCTATATGTATCTAAAGTTCCTACATCAGAGCCATATCGAGAGCTTGCGAATGTGAAAGGAGGTGTTTCAGATTGTGTCAATTCTTGCAATCTCGCACCAAGCATTCTGTTGTATACCGTTCTTACCAAACTTGCTCTATAATCTGCTTCTGTTTTGGTAGGAAGGTCGGCGTGCTTATACATCAAGTTCACTCTTGTAAAGGCAGCCTCTTCATCTGAAGCGATTGAAACGATTGTTTCTGGGTGATTTGGTACTTCATATCTAATACGTTCTCTAGGGTTTTCAGGATTAGTCAATTTAGAAAAGTCATTTTTTATTTTCTTTTCTACTGCATCAACGTCTACGTCTCCGACTACTACCAATGCCATTAAATCAGGACGATACCAATCGCGATAAAATCTCTTTACCGCATCGTAGTCAGAATTTTCAATGACGTCTGTCTTTCCGATAGGCAGTCTTTCTGCATACCGCGAATTGCTATACATTGCTGGGAAAGTTGTTTTCTGCATACGCTGATCTGGGCTCAATCTAGACCTCCATTCTGAAACAACAACACCTCTTTCTTTGTCAATCTCTTCATCGTCAAAAGATACTCCTCCAGCCCAATCTTCCATGACAAGTATTCCTTTGTCAAGTAATTCTTGGTCATCCGTTCTTACTTGAAGCATGTATACTGTTTCGTCAAAACTTGTAAATGCATTCAAATCAGGACCAAATTTAGTACCTACTGATTCTAGATAGTTTACCAATTCGTTTTTAGCGAAGTTTTTAGAGCCGTTAAAAGCCATGTGCTCTACAAAGTGAGCCAATCCTTGTTGGTCATCATCTTCTAAAATACTGCCTGCTTTTAACGCTAGTCTTAATTCAGCTCTATTTTCTGGCTTTGAATTTTTCTTTATATAGTAAGTCATGCCATTTGCTAATGTCCCAACTCTGACATCTGGATCCATAGGTAAGTCACCTTTGGTCATCATAGCTTTTGCTGGAGCAGATGTAGGGGCGGTTACTACCGGTGGTGGCGGTGGTGTGGGAGCTTTGACAGTGTCTGCAATTTTGCTCGTTTTACAAGCAAAAACTAACAAGCAAAACCCTAAAATGTATGCTAATCTCATAATTTTGGTTTTTAAATTTATTAATGTAGTTCGTTTATCGCTATAACTCGAATAAAGCTAAAAGTTACAGCGCTCTAAAGTAATATATTCTTTTAATTTTTAGGCTCTATTTGAATTGTTTAATAATCTGTTAACAATGAATTGATATTGTAAATGTGTATTAGGGGGTAAATTATTGATTATCAAGCTATATACTATATAGATGTTAGATCGCAGAATAAGGTTGCATTCTATCTATATATGTCTTCTAATAGCAATATAATTTACCATTATTACGATATCTCAAGCTATTCATAACAACTTGAGATCATTTCATAATAAAAAAAGGACCATCGCCAATGGCGATGGTCCTTTTTTATTCTGGTTGATTCATTGCTTATTTAATTAAGAATAGTAAGCTTGTGTATTGCAAATTCATTTCCAATCAAAAGTTTTACAAAGTACATTCCAGTTGTCATATCGCTCACGTCCAGTTGATGAGTGTTTGTATTTACGCTTCCCGCTAACTCAATAGATTTCAATAAACTACCTTGTACGTTATAAATTTCAACTTGTGCCGCATCACCAGAAGGATTTGCGTAGCTAATAGTCAGATTATCTTTAACTGGGTTAGGAAATACGCCTAGATCAAAAGCATCGGTCAATGTCTCGGTACTAGTCAAGTTTCGTTGGCCCGTGCCATACCAAGTACCCCAACGCGCATTTTCAATGAAAATAAAGGCGTCACCAGTAGCAGCATTGATTCGATCACTATTGAGATCTATTATTCCAATCAAGTCTGCACCATTGCTATTCGCATCAAATATCAGAGCATCATCCTCAATACTATAATTAGGATAATTCAATATACTGTTGGTGAAGATAGGTTGATTGCTTGTCTGACCCGTTTCTACATTTACTGCAAAGATATTCGCATCTCCTTGCTCGTCAATAAAGTCAAAAGCCACAATAAAATCTGCCTCTTTAGCAAATGAAGGATTACCTACACTTGCATTTTCAG
>CAYZUW010000169.1:0-8850 GCA_964481325.1 uncultured Saprospiraceae bacterium | reverse complement strand
GTATATAGTAAACCCCAATTACAATCTAGTATTTGAACTAGGATTTACCAGTCGAGATTATACCGTAGAGAATAATCCAGATGAAAGATTCAAAAACAATCGAATCTTTCAAGTAGGATTAAAATCAGATCTCTTTCGATATTATTACGACTTTTAATCTCATATAAAAAATGAAATAAAAAAGCAGGGTAACGAAATTGTTATCCTGCTTTTTCATTTTATACTTTCAATGTCTTCATCATCTGCGTTCAAAAACATTCACTCACCACTAGGAATTGAATCCAATTCAACACTATAGTCCAAATACGGAATAATACTTTCCCATTTCTCCTTCGTGAAAATTTTCACCTTAGCCACATCCTTAGGCCCCTTATAAGGACCGTGATGTGTTCTGTAATTAATGACAACATTAGCTTGTTTCCAAGTTAGATAAGGGTGCCTAGCTAAACTATCCGCAAGAATCCAATTGATGGGTATCTTAAATGGGGGAGGAGACTCCTTTACATAAGGAACAATTTTCTGAAAGACAGAATCCGGTAATCCGTAGGTTTCTCCGATCTGCTTTACGCTATAAAATCCACCTAGCTTCCCTCTAAAGTTGTTTATCATTTTTGCATAAGTAGGGCCAATGCCATCTATTCTTTGCCACTCTTCATTTGTCGCTTTATTTATGTCTATTGAGTTATAAGCTACAGTATCTCTAGAGTAGTCTGGCTTATATTTTGCCTTACTTTTGAATACTGCAGACGTATCCTTGAATTTTGCCTCATCCTTAACTTTTGCCTTTTCTTTTGGTTTGATCTTAATATAAGGGAGTAATTCATCAAACTGCTCTTCCTTTAATCCATATATTTTTGCTACATCACTAGCTTTTCTAAAGCTACCCTTACTTCGAAATTTAAGCATCGTCTTGATAACCTTACTAGACAATCCTAATTTTGCCAATTCCGATTCCGTAGCTGTATTGGGGTCAAAATCAAAGAGGGCAGGAGGGGCCTGTGGCTTCACAATCTCCGTCTTCTTCGGTTTAGTTTTGTCTTTTTTCTTCTTCGGTAAAAGTTTATTTTCGGTTTCCTCAAATTGAATATACTTACCGACTCGCTCTATGTCTTTCGCATTAATAGAATATACCCGCTCAAAATCTGAGACGCTCTTAAACTTAACGCCTGTTGACCGATAGTTTATAAATGTCTTGATAGCTTTTTCTTTAAATCCGAGAAGTAACATTTCCTCTTTACTTACCGAATTAGGGTCAAAATTAAATAATTCAGCGCCTTGCTTTTCTTTCTCGTCTTCAGAATTTGCTTGGTCTGCTACTTTCTCATTAGGAGGTGTGTAACTCGGTCCAGACATCAAATAGTATCTGTCTATTAGCTTATAGGTACTAACGAGGATCAATATCACCACTAAAACGTAAATGCCATTTCGCTCAGCTCGTGTATAGGCAAAGAAAGCATCCCGCAATTCTTTAAAAGACTTGTATTCTGTCCGACCCTTCATTCTTCTAAAGATAGCTCTTGTATACTAAAAAACCATACTGCCATAACTACCAAATCTCTAAATTCCTACTTTGTAAAGGAAAATGCGCAAGGTAAATCAGAAATTTAGTAAAACAGAGCGGAACCAGTAGGGCGAGGTAAGTTATACAAAGGGCCTTTAAAAGGCTAAGCTTATACTCAACGGAAAGTAGTTTGGCCTTTTCTGCTATTTCTTTTGCCCGCTATTTGCCCCCGGCCCGTCTGGCAGACAGGTTGAAATATTCCTTGATGCTAAGCGTCAACTCCGTTTTTCGCTTAGTTAGCAACCAATATAAATCGCGTAAATTATCCCAAAACAATTTCCACTGAGCATACTGTAGGGGTAGGAGAGTGCTGAATTTAGTATCTAGACACTTACTATACACATTGATATAGTGGTTCGAAAATTAAAATCTCCCCTTCGAAGTTCTATAGATTTATTAATTGACACAACCAACGATTAAGTCTATTCTTACCTGTCCTACTTAACATAAAAAATCTTTCATGAATTTAAGTTGCACCAGAAAGACAGGGCTTAAAACTACACAATACTGGGCATATCCCACATCTATGTATTTGCAAAAATATAAATTATATATAATAAGATATATAAAACATGACTCATTTCACCTTCTTTAGTCGGCCAAATTTAATTTTGCATCCGCCGAAGCCAGCACTGTTTATGTTGTCTTTTCCGCGGGTAAATTTTTGATATATAGAACAAATTGTTTAGGTGTATATCCCGTAATTAAACCTAGTTACGCCTCTTAATTAATTTTTATTTATAATTCGAAGAATTACAGCGTTTTGCCATATAATTAATATGTTTACGTGGTATTGTTGAATATTATAAGCAATATAGTTACAGATTCGCGTGAAAAGAAAAAAAATACAAAAAGTCATTCTTTTAAGACTATTTATATTTTTTAATTCTTTAATACTTTAGGGAGTATAAAAAAAGAGTGTAATGTGTTGATATTCTATTTATTATACATGTTAAATGATAACAATCAACAACATAAATAGGGCTAAAAGACAACATAAATAGGGTTTTATGACAACATGTTTAGGGTATATCGACAACATGTACAGGATATTAAAGACAACATAAATGGGTACGAGATCAAATTCAGGCTTTAAAGACAGCATATACAGGGAAATAGTGGGTTTTAGTTGCCATAAGTCCTATAAACAAAGGGTTTTGTCGACAACATATACAGTGAATTGTTTTGATTTTCTTTTAATGACAACATGTTCAGGTCAAATTGAGCTAAAAGACAACATAAATAGGGTTACGACAACACAGATAGGGTTGCGACAACATACTCAGGGTTTCGACAACATGATCGGGTTTGTAGCAACAAGTACAGGGTTGTTTTCAAGCATTAAATATATTTCTAATATATGACAACAATAACAGGGATTGAAAATGATTTGCTTTTCTCAACAGCGTTTCTATCTTGCGGCGTGGCAAATGTAAATTATTACCAAATATGACTAAGCAACTCACATCCAAATCAAGTAATCGAGTAGCTAGGATTGAAAATAGATTTATTTTCAATGCTCAATATAAGCTTACTGCGAGAGAGCAAAAGGTAATACTTTATCTTATCTCCAATATTGACCCTAAAAGTCAGAAGCGTTTTCATGAGCAAATAATCTCTGTAAAGAAACTGGAATCTGTACTCAAAGCAGAAGGAAAGAAGTGGGGAGGGCTATATGAAGAAATGCGAAGATTCACGGATAAAATATTGGATAAAAAAATTCGATTTCCCACAGATTTAGAAATTGATGGTCGCTCTTTCCCAGGAAAGATAAATTGGTTTCAATCTGTCATGCCTGTTAGAAATGAGAACCAAGAGGTTTCACTTAGATTTTTATTCGCGGAGGATCTAAAACCTTTTCTGCTTCAGCTTAATGAGTATGCCCAAATTAATAGACTCGAGTTTGATCATATGAAAAGTGGGCATGCAATTCGTATGTTTCAGATTTTCAAAGCGCAAAGGGATAGGATGCGTCGTCACGAAAAAGTGAGCAAATTGACCTACGAAGTCGAAAGTTTAAAGATTATTTTAGGAATAGAAGGGAAGTATCATAATCGCTTCAATAGTTTTAGAGAACGAGTACTAGATATTATAAAAAAAGAAATTAATAAATATACAAGCTTAGACCTCATCGATTTAGTATATACCCGTAGCGGTAGAAAAGTGACAGCACTTACTTTTGTGTTTACAGAAAAAGAATCCAATTCACCATTAAAGGTAGAGGGGGGACAAGCACCTTCGGAGGAAGGCCTGGTGCATACTTTTACAAGGTCGCAGTTGCGTGCATATAAGTTATTGGTGAAAAAGAATATTATCCCGTCTATTGCATACGGGCGAATTGTTCCTGTAATAACTAATGGGAGTAGTGAATTTGTTGGCTTTGAAGATATTTATTTCGAATTTGCTTGGACTATCTTTGAGAAAAAATCCAATTTGTTTCAAAAAGGGGACAAACTCACATATAATGAAACGAGAAAGAAAGCAGGCACCTTTGTCAATTGGTTTACTAAGCAGAAAATATTCCAACAAAATGATCACTTCGCTACAATTCAAAAATTGTTAGCGGAGAAGAAAAAATATATGATGAAGAATGATCCAGAGGATTGGGATCTTCGAATGAGATGCAAAGGGATTCCGGCAGCCGACGTTATTGATTAAAACAACAACATGTACAGGGTAGGGTGCAGATCTATCTAGAGTAAAAACCGAAGCCATTATTTACTATAAAGAATAATAAAGTGCGAGTCCATTTTTGAAAACATCAACAAAAGAGACATTTTAGGACTCTGTGAATAATTCAGAGTGGGTTTAGCTTTGACGCTGGATTCAGAACAGAAAATATAGACATTTCAGCACACGGAAATAAGCATTCCACTGGATTGATTTATTTTTTAAAAGCTCAATAAAAAAAGCGCCTCCACCCAAAAGGTGGAGGCGCTTTCAATTTATATTTAGATAGTCTTTTACCCCTTCAAAAATTCCATCTTATCCATCATCTTAGGTGTCTCCATTCCATTCTTTTCTACGAATTTCATAAGTTCTGACCAATCACCAGATTTTACTTTTTCAAGAGACTCCGTAATAGAATTAAACGTCTCTTCCAGTAGACTCATGTTGTCTAATTCTGATTTAGATGGAGGAGTATAGCTTGCTGCAATCTTAGAATACAAAGTAGCTAACTTTTCTCTTAACTCTGGTTCCGCCGCACCAACATAATTATCACCAGTAGTAATCACACTAGATTCCTTTAGCTCAGTTAAGGTAGGAAGCATCTTATCCACTATACTTTTTACTCCAGGATTTTCTGATGCCAATCTATTTGCAAATGTAGTCATCTCATTTATCTCATATACATGGAAAGCAAGAGACTCGGACATATCAAATAATTTAGTCGTTACGTCCTTATGTAGTTTTCTATCTGCTGCTGTTAGTAAAGAAGTTTTGTCATATTCAACCACCAGTTGCGATTCATACTTTTGCTTACCCTTATTCAATACTACTTTATAGGTACCTGCATTTGCTCTAGGAGCAGTAAATCCACCAAATGTGAAAGTTTTACCAGCTGCCATTTTGGGAGACTTTAACAGATAATCCCAATTCACAATATTGATACCTTTTGACTTCCCAGCCGATAGCTCCTTCACAAGATTTCCAGAGGCATCATATATTTCGATGTTCATCTTTCCAAAAATATGACGTTTCTTCAAGTAGTAGATGATACTTGCGTTTCTGTTTTTATTGGGACCCACGTATTGCAGTTCAGAGCTAGCGCCTCCAAATCCACTTTCTTCAATCAGCGTAAAAGGTTTTGAATCAAAAAAGTGAACATCCTTTTCTAAAACCTCAGAAGTCAATTGTCTAAGAGGGGAGACGTCATCCAATATTATTACTCCACGACCATGGGTCGCCATGACTAGATCGTTAGTCTTAGGGTGCATCTCTAAATGATGTACCGCAGTGGCAGGCATGTTGTTTGTAAATTTACTCCAACCTTTACCACCATTGATGGTAACGTAGAGGCCAGTCTCAGTGCCTAAAAACAATAAATCAGGATTAACTAAATCTTCTTGAAAGCTCCTTGCGAATCCAACTACATCTTCTGTGATGATATTCGTCCATGTAGCGCCATAATCGCTCGTTTTATAAGCATAAGGCGTTTTATCATTTTTAGTATGCCCATCAAATACGGCATAGGCGGTACCCTTATCATGTACGCTCGCTTCTATGTGATAGCACCAAGTATTTACCGGAAGTCCAGAAATATTCTTACCTACTTCTTCCCAGGATTTACCCCCATTTTTGGTGACCTGAACCATTCCATCATCCGTTCCAGCCCATATTGTTCTTTCATCAAGAGAAGACTCAGCGATAGTAAAAATTGTACAGTGATTTTCTGCTCCTGAGTTATCTTTAGATAAACCACCTGAGTTCTCTTGATCTTGCTTTGTTTTGTCATCCGTAGTCAAGTCACCAGATATTTTTTGCCAGGTGTCCCCCATATCTTCAGACATATGTACGAACTGACTTCCAATATAAATACGATCTGGTTTGTTTGGACTCAAAGCGATAGGTGCGTTCCAGTTGAAACGCAATTTTGGATCACCCTTCACAGGGAGCGGCTGTATCGTTTTTTGTTGATTTCTATCAATGTCATATCTCCATACGTTTTCAGCACCTTGCATTTCAGAATATATAATCGGTTTTGTAGAATGCTTAAGTACTCTAAAGCCATCTCCAAATCCTACGTTATTCCAATCTCTAGCTTCTATACCACCTGGCGAATTCGACGGCCCCCACCAAGACCCATTATCTTGCAGACCTCCATAAATATTATATGGTTCTGCATCGTCCAAAGAAATATGATAGAACTGCGACACAGGTAGGTTAGCCACAATATCTAGTGTAGTACCACCATCCCATGTTCTGTAGACACCACCATCTGTAGCAAAATACATTCTATCAGAATCTTTAGAGTCATAAAGTATATCATGAATATCCGCATGCATGGCACCAGCACTTTTAAATGTCTTTCCACCATCTTTACTGATGGAACCAAACAACCCTGCCTTTACCAAAGCATCTGGGTTTTGAGGATCCACGACGATACGTGAGAAATAAAACGGACGCACTACCAAACCAAAATCCCCATTCAGTCGAGTCCATGAACTCCCCGCATTTTCAGATCTATACAATCCATTTTGATCACTATCTTCAGATTCTATCACAGAGTATACTATGTTCGAATTCGAAGGTGCCACGGCCACTGCAATTCTTCCAAGCTTCCCCGCAGGAAAGCCATTTCTCAATTCCGACCACGACTTTCCACCATCCACAGATTTAAACAAACCACTCTTTGTTCCACCAGAATTAAAAGACCACCCAGTTCTTCGGAATTCCCACATAGAAGCGTACAAGACATTAGGATTATTAGGATCCATAATCAGATCTGCACAGCCCGTCTTTTGATCCACATAAAATATTTGTTCCCAAGTTTGCCCAGCATCAGTAGACTTATATACACCTCTCGTTTCGCTATCTCCCCATAATGCACCAAGCTCGCCAACATATATAGTACTTGGGTCATCAGGGTGCACGATGATATTGCTCACCCTTTCTGATCCTTCAAAAGGAAGCTTAGTCCAGTTTTGCCCGCCATCGTTAGTCTTATAGATACCGTCTCCAAGACTCGTACTGTTTCTAGTCCAAGTCTCCCCTGTACCCACATATATCGTATTGTCAGGATCATGCGGATCAACACAAACTTTACCTATAGATTGGATATAGTCATCAAAAATAGATTCAAAAGAAGCCCCACCGTTAGACGACTTCCAAACCCCGCCACCAGCGGTGCCCGCATAGACGACTCTATTATTAGTAGGGTGTGCTTCTAGATCAGAGATACGACCGCTCATCAGGGCAGGGCCTATCTGTCTAGCAGTCATGTCGCCAAACAATTCCTTGCCATTCAAGGTGACTTCGGATTGACTGTATAAATCGCTTGCTGTAAAAATAAATAAAAGGGTAGAGAATAGGAGTATCCGCTTCATTGTAGGTTTGTTGATTTTTTATAAAAAAATGCCCTGAATAAGGCTAATCTTAGTCAGGGCATTATAGGATTTCTGTTTTACTTATTGTGGCCACCAGGCTGCGATGTTGGTGCAGTAGTGGGTTGTGAGCTTGGTGCAGTAGTAGGCTGCGTACTTGGAGCGCTCATAGGCTTGTCAGATGGAAACATCATTATCTTCTCATCCACCTCTACATTCATTTCTATCTTGTCCAATGTTATAGCTTGACCTGGTCCTCCCTTCAATCCTTGAGACATAGAGAAAGGCATATACAAACCATCAACTTCATCATATTCGCTTAACTTAGTTTGTGATGTTTTGCCTTTCATAGAGCCTTCATTTATAGGAGATTCACTACCTAACATGACCATTGACTCTGTGTCAAAAAAGTAAAACTCTACATTATCCACTTCTTTACCTTCTATCATCATGGGCTTCTTTGTCAGTTTTAGCTTATGCGCATCTGTTCCATCAAAAGATTCCTGACCCATTAGCTCCACAGTGTAACCACGTTTCTTATACTCTAGCAAGCCATCAGGAAAATCACCCATAGCGTTCTTAAAGTTCTCTGTAGCTTCCGTAGTAGACTTCTCTGCCTTTTGCGTTTGAAAATTCGTACTCCATAATGTCTCCCCATCATACACCCCTTGCATCATATTTATTCCTTGGAAAGAAACCTTTGTATACGTCTTACCGTCTTTAGCGCGATAGATTTCTAGAGGTATTTCCATGCCCTGTTGATTCACTTTAGCGTTCATTCTCATGTTTTCCACTTTCAACCAAGCATCCTTTCCACCAATAGCCTCATAGTAGCCATCTATAATCTCGTCTGCTGTCTGGGCAAAACTCAATATGGAGAAAAAACTCATTGCGAAAATCAGAAAGTAACCCTTATTCTTTTTCATACTTTTATTGTTTATTTATCAAATATTTAGTTTAAAATTAAGCGAAATTATCATTCTGCAACTTTTTTTTCGATAGAATTATCTAAAATACCGACAATTAACTTCTTATCGGTGGATTTGACTCTGTTTATCTATTTTTTAACTTTTATCCTATAGCCTTCTTCTTATACTATACTTATTATATATACTTGTTTGGGGGATCCCCTCGATGAAAAATCTCGGGTCGGGTCATCCAGTGGTCCGCATTCGCTGCCGTCTCTCCCGAAAAGGTCGAGACTGCTCCTTACAGTCGCACACTTACTACCCCTATCCCGGAAGA
>CAYZUW010000168.1:0-8886 GCA_964481325.1 uncultured Saprospiraceae bacterium | reverse complement strand
CTCTTTGTATGATATCATTGTGACTTAGAGAAGCAGAAGTTATGCTTACTCTTGCCGCAACGTTCGCTAAAAAGGCATTATTATATCTAAATAGGGTATTGTCAGAACGTGTGTGAATCGAAGATTGTGTTTCGTAAATCTCTATACCATCAAATCGCTGCAATAGATAGAAGTGATTCAATTCGCTTCGCCTTGACCTGTGCGTGTTGTTGATGACATAGTCACTAATGTCAGCAGGGATAAGGCCTTCCTGCGCAGCAATGGTTTGCAAATGTTGCTCAACAGTTGGAGCCTGAGAAAATATGTCTTGGCTTCCTAACAAAAAAAGAAAGCAAATTAAATAATTAAAAGTTTTGTTCACAAGTCTTGGTTTTAATGGCGGTGATGGAGCTCATATTCAAAAATCTGATCGCCTTCCCTGATAACTAATTTTGCTTTCCGATGCATGCTTTTCATCTTAACAAGCGTCTGCAACTGTGGTTCCGGATTTGTGGCTATTAACTCCCCTTTGTCGTCTATTATTTCTAATTTGTATGGTTTTCTGCTATTTGAGTTCGATATGACATAAAAAACACCTTCTTCTCTATTTTCTACTATTGTATATTTTTGCTCAGGAGGAGCAGGTTCTATGGAAGCAAATTGTGCTATTTGACTTTGACCTGTGAAGGCAGCTACTCCACATGGCGCGTTAATTTCTGCTAAAAAGTCCGCGTTTAGATCCACCAAAAAGTCGTTACCTAACAAAATGCTATCCCCTGTAAAATAGCTAACATCATTGGAGGGGGGAATAGTTGCTATAGACTGTATAAACTGGGAAGTGGTAAAGGTGCCATCCTGTACTCCTGAGTATAATCCGGTTGGAGGACATACGCCAGTAGTATGCGTTACTGATGTAGCATAAGGAGTCAATCGATTGCCACAGTCTGCTCTGATCTGAAAGTCATAGTCCGTATCAGCCACTAAATTATTTATAGTAATAGAATTGGTACTAGTCGTTATATTAGTCCAGGTATTAGAGCTAGATAATTTATATCGCAATTCGTAGCCGACAGCTGTGCTTACAGCCGTCCAGTTTATTTCTATGTTGGTACTGGTGATGTCTGTAAAAACCATATCCGTTGGCGCTGAACATACACAAGTGTTGCAAAATCCACCACAGTCTACGTCTATTTCGAAGTCATCTTGTACGCCATTACTGCAGGTATTGGTAAGGCTTAGAGAAGTGCTCAAAACATACATCCCCGTAGCAATATCGGATCCTATAATGGTACCTGAAGGAAAATATGGATACGCTCCCCAGCACCCTTCATATCCCGCGTAGTTTGTATTGGTCCAAGTATCGTAGTGTGCTGCTCTAAATGGATTATTGCTATCACTCAAATCCATAATAGTGATGCCATCTTCATAAGAAGAAATAACGGCAAGATCCCCGACCATGTAAGGATTGTGATAAGTTACGTTTCCAGTTCCACTGGTATTAATAGGATCTCTAAAATCATTTAAAAAAGAAATGGCACTCAAATCACTTATGTCAAAAATGCCTAACTTCAATCCCTGAGGTACCTCCTCGGCTACTATCATCTTATCCCCATTGTCAAATGGCCATCCACTATGGTTGAATCCTGCTGCGATAGATGTCTCAAAACTCATAAACGAGGGGCTTGTAGGTGTTGACATGTCGATTATATAAAGACCGTCATTACCAGAACTGGCATATAAAATATTGTTCTCCACATAAGCATCATGGATATATCCACCACTCACATTTACACTCGCAAGAAAAACAGGATTGGAAGGATCATCCTTAATATCGTAAACGACTACATCATCGTTTGGCGTACCAGGTGTATTGGGTCCAAGCGCGTATAGCTTTCCTTCTGGCACATCAATAAATATATTATGCGCTCTAGTAAAATGAGTATTCAATTGGTTTACCTTAACAACATTACCGTTGTGGATGTCACTCATGTCAAAGACCATCATGCCTTCTGAGCCTTGATCGGCTACCGCATAGGCATACCTATCATAGGTTTTAAAATCTCTCCATATACTGTTAGCAGCGGGTATACCAGGAAAGCTTCCTGTAAATTCAGCTATGACAGATGGAGCACTAGGCGTGGTCACATCTATGAACAAAACTCTTTCCCTTGATCCTAGTATGGCATATTCGTTTCCAAGTGCATCTGTATATCCCCAGCAATCATTATATGTATAACTCGTATTATCCCAGTTGCTTTCTAAGGTCATGTTGAAAGATTGCCCATGTATAGAACAGGCGCTTATCACCAGGAAAAAGGCTATAGAAATGTGTTTAATCATTTTTGTGATTCTTGAATCGGCGGATTTATTACTAAAAATCGTTATAAATAATCAGTTCCGATAGGAATTAGCCTTTTTTTTATGGTTGAAAATCCACTTTCCTTCATTTTGTTGCCTATATGACGTGAGATGAGTTTGATTTGGGGGTATCACTATGCCAAGGACTGCCTAGCCGCCCGCGCATAGTGACCGGGTCGTCCGTTTGTACTCGGCAGCCATTCAAGCTGTGCCTCCTACGAATCGACGCATCTTCACTCGTCCGCTCAGCTACGTCTCTTCTTGGGAACACTAGCTTTTCTGACTACCTCATATCACTTCCACCCCTTACCCAAAAAAAATGCTTTAACGGAGACTTCTAAATGAATACCTCATCATTCCTGTTTACAAAATCTTAATATTGAGTCTAAAGCAGTTAAGCTTTGATTAAACGAAATCGGGTATTCAAATAATTTGTTTGATTATACATAGATTTAGAGTCAACCAAAGATTCTAATTATGAAAAATCTAATTTTAATTTCCATCGTTTTTGTTTTTTGTACTTCTAGTTGTAAGCGCTATTATCGAATTTCTGATTTCAAACAAGTTGCACAGGAGCACGAAAAAGTAGCTATTCTTCCTTTTGAGATTTATACCTCAGGACATGTACCAGAGAACATAACTCCAGAAATGGTAGAAGAAATAGAGCAAATAGAGAGTACTACCTTCCAGTCTAATTTTTTTAAAACCGTTTTATCTTCTTATCGTAGAGGAAGAAAGCCTCTACCTGTATCTTTTCAGCACTACTCTCAAACAAATAGTCTATTGAAAGAAAATGGCCTAAGCTTAAAGGATACTTGGAATATGGATCCAGAAAAATTGGCAAAGATACTTGGCGTGGATGCAGTTTTGAAAGCAAGAGTAGAAAAGGAACAATATTTTTCAGATGGCCTTTCTGCTGGAATAGATATCACAAAAAATGTTATCTCCATTTTTTCAGATAGTAACCCCATACGTAATATACCAAATACGAATAAAGAGGTAGTTAGCGATTATTCTCTAGTAAGCAAGGATGGAACTGTTTTGTGGGCTATAGGATATCGAAATACGACCAACTGGCAAGGTCGGACAGATCAGCTCGTCTCTGATATAAACCGAAAATCAACAAAACACTTTCCGTATCGAAAGTAGAATCATATCTCAATTATGAGTCCACTCTGGAAACTACAAGATGCCTGAGCATCAGTGGATTGAAAAAAGGGAAAATATCGCCGAAAGAGACATTTTAGGATTTCATTAGTTTTCGGAGTGAACTCAATTATAAAGAAAAGCCCCTTTTAGCCAGCCTAGAAGGGCTTCTTTATACCATTGTTTCTCTTAACAAGCTCATTACATGATTTCCTTTTGGTAACTAACGGATTCCAAAAAAGAGACATTTTAGGGTTTCATGAGTTTTCGGAATAGAGTCTTCTTTTAATATTTAAATTTGTATGATTATATAATTAATTCATTTACAATTTATTATGCATAAAATGTAATTTTAATGTTTGCAGTCGCGACGGCGAAAGCCCAAAGCGAGTCAAGCGGAGCGCGCTAGAGGTGAGGGGGTGAAGCGGCATCCCGATAAAGGCTTTTTGCCGTATCGGGATATAGCGGAAGACCCGACGGCGTCCTGTTTTTTCGCAGGACTGGCGGCACCCCCAAATTCCTCAATAAATTTAAGAAAAAAAAGACCTAGGATAGAAACGGATTGACGAATATATCGTTAATTTAGGGCGTGGAATACTGCTTATGTATATCCTATAATCAAGTTACAGCATGTCAGAAAGTTATCAATCACCAGATAGTATCATCAACTTCAAGTTTAGAGAGCTGAAGGTCTATTCTTCCACAGAATGGCTGGCGGATAACAAGAAGAAGTATCGTCAAGTTTTTGACCGCTACGATACGAGCTATATCTACGCAGAATTGTCCTTTTATAATAAGCAATTTGACGTCGAGGACTGGGAGGTAGAAATAGAACTCAAATGCTATCAACTCAAGACGGATAAGATAGAACTGTGTAGCCTTCCGCTCAAGAAGAAGGTCATCTCTAAGTACGACAATGTGGTGTACATCAGAGAAGGATGGGGGAATAAGAAAGAGGGGAAATTTTGGAAAAAAGGAACCTACTACTGGGAAGCATGGATAGAGGGAGAACGTGTAGCTACTAAATATTTTTACATAGAAGAGCCCGAAGCTTCAGAACAAATAAATGATAATCCTTATCTCGAGGTGAAGTCTTTGAAGCTGTATGAGGGACCCTATGATGACGTGATCCAAGAGGAGCGTATCTACTCCAAGGCTTTTAATGCAGAAGAAACTCGATATATCTACGTAGAGATTGTTTTGCGCAATACGAATCCAGAAGCGAACTGGTATTGTGAGTTGTTTTCTAAGTTTTATAACAATGCGCGCGAGCTGAAAGGGCAAGTCGTGAGATTGCAAAGAGTAGAGCAAGGAGAAGAACTAATAAAGCTAACGGCTGGTTGGGGGTCTAATGTAAAAGGCTCATGGAGGCAAGACAAGTATACGGCCGAAATCGTATTCATGGACTCTGTGATCGGCATTATTCCATTTGATGTGGGAGAAGCATTCGAACAAGGAAATGCGCAAGTCCTACTGCCAGATGGATTTTCTCCACTAGTACTCGATGATGAGGATGTTGATAACTCCTCCTTTGATGAGTTGATGATTGGGATGGATGAGCTGATCGGTCTCAAAGATGTAAAACAAAAAGTGCGCGACCACGCCAACTACATAAAGTTTTTGCAACTACGCGAAAACAAGGGCTTTTCTGAAGAAGAGGAAATCAATGTACACTCGGTGTTTATAGGGAATCCAGGAACTGGAAAAACTACGGTGGCGAGTATGATGGGTAAGCTCTATAAAAAGATGGGCCTACTCACCAAAGGGCATGTGCACGAAGTGGATAGAGTGGACCTGGTCGGTGAATACATCGGTCAGACAGCACCCAAAGTAAAAGAGAATATCGAAAAGGCAAGAGGGGGCGTATTGTTTATAGATGAGGCGTATGCACTAGCAAGATCGAATGACGATAGCAAAGATTTTGGAAGAGAGGTGATAGAAATATTGCTAAAAGAAATGTCTAACGGTCCTGGTAATATAGTGGTCATCGTAGCCGGATATCCAAAAGAGATGGCGCACTTTCTCGACTCAAATCCTGGTTTGAAGTCTAGGTTTAAGTTATACTTTGAGTTTTCAGATTATGTTCCTCAAGAGTTGGTGAAGATTTCTGAATTTGCCTGTATAGAAAAAGAGGTTGTGCTTACAGATGCTGCTTCTGCAAAGATAGACCAACTGATCATAGAAGCATTTCGATCAAGAGATAGAACATTCGGAAACGCTAGATTCGTTTTTGATCTTATAGAAGAGGCGAAGCTAAATCTAGGTCTGCGAATTATGCAATCCGAAAATCCGCATACCTTCTCCAATGATGAGCTTGCGAATGTAACCTTGGCTGATGTTAAGAATATAAAACTAGAGAAAAAGAAAACGAAGCCAGACATTCCTGTCGATGAGGATTTATTAGATGAAGCCTTATTTGAATTGAATAGCTTGATAGGTATCAAAAATATCAAAGAGCAAATTGCTCAGATGGTCGTACTGGTTAAGTTCTATTTTAGATCTGGAAAAGATGTCTTGAATACGTTCAGCATGCACACCGCCTTGGTCGGGAATCCTGGTACAGGTAAGACGACGGTGGCTAGAATCTTAGTGAAAATATATAAGGCGTTGGGAATACTCGAGCGTGGACAAATGGTGGAAACGGATCGCCAAGGTTTGGTAGCAGGATATGTTGGTCAGACAGCAATCAAGACAAATGAAAAAATAGAGGATGCACTTGGTGGGGTATTATTTATAGATGAAGCTTACGCATTGACCTCTGCTTCTGGTGACAATAGGGGAGACTTTGGTAATGAGGCGATACAAACCATCTTGAAAAGAATGGAAGACCACCGCGGAGAATTTTTTGTCTTTGCAGCGGGCTATACCGACAACATGGAGAAATTCTTGAAGGCAAATCCTGGGCTAAATTCTCGATTTGATAAGGTCTTGAAATTTGAAGATTATACCGCACCTGAATTGATGGAGATCGCTGAAGTTATGTTTGCAGATAAGAATTATAAATTGGATCTCGCTGCTAGTCAACATTTGAATAAATACTTTGCCTACATCTATGATCACAGAGATAAGTACTTCGGTAATGCGCGTACAGTACGTAATGTAGTTTCAGAAGCCATTAAGTATCAGAACATAAGATTGGCTGATAAAACAGTATTAGAACCCGGCACAGAGTCCATCCTTACCTATGAAGATGTGAGTAAATTCAAACTCGATAAGAGTGGATTTATTTTCAACAAACGTGGGATTGGATTTGGGAAGAAGTAAGATCTGATAGGCTTTAGTCCTTATGCTAGGCTAAGTTCGAATACAGTTATTTCTGGTCTTACATTAAATCTTACTTGCCACAAATGGCCAATGGCTCTGTTGATATACAGCATTCGCCCATCTTCTAGATTGATTTCACCCGACGAATATTTTTTGTTTTTCACAGGCAACAAAGGAGCTTTTAAGAAGGGAGGTTTGCATTGGCCACCGTGCGTGTGCCCAGACAAAATCCATCCTTGATAGCCATTCCATACATCGAGATCACATACATCAGGATTGTGGCAAAGGACTATGTTGGGTCTATTTTGATCATACCTTTTCATTACTTTCTGAGGCTTGAAATTTAGACCCCAATAATCGTCAAAGCCAATAAAGTTTAAACCATCATATTCTTTTTGCTCATTCTGCAGAATATCTATTCCATGCTGATTGAGTTGCTTAGTGATTCTATTGGCCACCTCGATCTGCGACCAATTGTGTCCATAATCGTGATTTCCTAGGATACCCACTGTGGCTATTTTTCCCTGTACAGTATGTTTTAGGACTTCATCAAGTTGACTATGTTGTTCTTTGTCTTCATAGCTCACGTAGTCACCTGTATAGGCTACAAAGTCAGGCTCTAATTTTTGCGCTTTTTTAAAAGAGTCTATAATGAAATTGTAATCAAACTTATTGCCAACATGTACATCACTAATCTGCATTAGTGTTTTGCCTATTAAATGCTCAGGTAGATTTGCGATCGGCATTTTCCTATGCACGAACTCAAGCCAAAAGGGTTCAACCTGCCAAGTATATAAACCTGTTAGACCTACTAGGCTCCAGAAAGCATTGCGTATAAATTTTCTTCTTTTCATTTCGATCGGCTAAACCTATTTTTTTATGATATTATACACTTTGTACTATTCTTAATTACTAATGCATATACTTTTTCTTCAATTTTACACCAGCTAATATCTCCACATCCAACCTGTTTTCTATGGGCGGGATAGGGCAGGAATAGCCATCACTGTATGCACAGTAGGGGTGATAGGCTTGATTGAAATCTATTTTTATTTTGTTTCCTCTAGGTATCAAAGCAAGGTCTAAATATCTCCCTCCGCCATAAGTTGATTCTCCACTCGTCAAATCATAGAAAGGTAGAAACAAGCTTGTTTTGTGCTTCAAATTCTGAAAGATAGATAGCTTATGTTCTTTGCCATCTAAGGTAAAAGTGGCGATAGCAAATTGCCTATAGACGGGAAGCCTTTCCGTAGATGTAGGCATTTGAAAAGGTTTTGCATCAGGGGTGCGTTCTATTTTTGCTTTTACCACAAACTTTTTACTCAGAGGGTAAAAAGGGTGCCCTGGGAATCCGGCGACGTCTCCTTTCGGCAGCGGTGAAGTTAGGCTGTCTTGATAAAAGCGGTCCAACTTTTCTTGAAATGCTTTGCCTTTCTTCATCCATTTCTGAGCTCTTAAAGGAATAGATGCTAGGCATAGACAAAATGCTAAAAATACAATTAACCTCATGTTATTACTCTTTATTGATTTGACCGTATCATGATAACCTTATATATTTTTACTTAAGCTGTAAGAAAGCAAAGGTATATTTCTTGGATAAGTTACGATAGTCTTTTCGCTAATTTTGGATATACTATTGTTTGATAAATTTCTCTGTAAATGACCATCCTTCATTTGAACTAATACGCATAAAATAAAGTCCACTTTGCAAATTAAGGATATTGTTTAGGCTCAAATTTAGATTTTGCCCTTGCACAATTTGCTTATTTAACAACTGCCCATTAGTAGAAAATATGTCAAAAGAAATTTGCTCTGATTGCAATAATTGGAGTTGGACTTGCAATTGATCTTTCACTATACTTGGAAACATTTGAAAGGACTCAATCTGAGCAATACTTTCAGCACTTAACGGACCTAAGACGTCACCTACATCGTCAGCCATGCAACCGTTGTTATCCGTCACGGTCAAATAATATTCGCCTGTAGCAAGATTACTTATCACTGCAGAACCAGTTACGCCATTACTCCATTCATATGAATAGGGTGGGGTACCACCTTCCACGCGCGCAAACAAAGAATTGTTTTGATTGATTATTTCTACTATCAGTTCATCAGGGTCACGGAGAATGATCACAAAGC
>CAYZUW010000167.1:0-9014 GCA_964481325.1 uncultured Saprospiraceae bacterium | reverse complement strand
GGAGGTATGTCCGCAAGTGAAGCAGCCTTAGGTTTATCTATTTTTTGGGGCTTTTTAGCAATAGGTAGAATTTTGTTTACATTTTATGCTTTAAAATATTCCACAAATATAGTATATATAATAGCTCCATTCATTGTTGTATTTGTGTTTTTTACAATTCCACAAGTGGAAGGCAATACAATGTTGATGTCTTATATGGCACTTGGAGGGTTGGGTATGTCAGTCCTTTTTCCACTTTCAATAAGCAGTGCTACAGACCAATTTCCTAAGTATGCAGCAATTATTTCAGGTGTTTTAGTTGCAGCCATTCAATTGGGAACTGGTTTCAGTTCAAATGTTATAGGTTATTTTAATGAACGCATGGAACTTGCGGATCTGCTTCAATATTCTTCGGGATATGCATTGGTTTTAGGTTTATTGACTTTTTATTTAACTCGTCCACAAAAGGCTTAAGATGGTAATACCAAGAGTTAAATCAGAGATGTTAATAATTGATACACCTCAAATGATTGAAGTGGACAGACTGATGATAGAAGAATATCATATAGAGCTGATCCAGATGATGGAAAATGCAGGGCGATGTTTGGCAATTGTAGCAAGAGATGTATTTCTAGACAAGGACCCACAAGAAAAAAAAATATGTATTCTTGCTGGTACTGGAGGAAATGGTGGGGGCGCTTTAGTTAGCGCAAGACGACTTAGTAATTGGGGGGCAAATGTGACTGTGGTTCTTACAGATGTCGATGAAAAAATGACTAAAGTTCCAAAGCACCAATTGGATATTTTGAGAAGAATGAATGTCCGTATTAGTACCAAAGAGATTATTAACGAAAATTTTGATTTAATTATAGATGGAATAATAGGATATAGTGTAAAAGGTAATCCATATGGTGTTGCTAAAAATATGATAGATTGGGCAAATCTGAATAAAACAAGTGTCTTATCTTTAGACACACCTTCAGGCCTAGATCTTACTACAGGAACTATTCATAATCCAACAATAATAGCGGAGGCAACATTAACTTTAGCAATGCCTAAAAAAGGTCTTTTTGCTGATTCTGCTTTAAAGTATGTAGGGGATCTTTATTTAGGAGATATTAGTGTCCCCTCTCAGCTATATATGGAAGATTCATTAAACTTAAAAGTCGAAAATTTATTTAGGTATTCAGATATCTTAAAAATTAATTAAACATGGCTGCACCAGAAAAAAATACAGTTTTAATGCTAGGATGGGAATACCCGCCTAGAATGGTTGGTGGTTTGGCTGTCGCTACTTATGGTTTAGTAGAGGCCCTAAGGCATCATGTGAATGTAATATTAATTTTACCCTACAAGGATGATGAAACACCTGTCTTGGAAAACGTCACTGTTTATGGACTTAACGAGGTTGAAGAACAATTTCCTCATGAGGATTTTAAACTTTTAAAGACTAGATATAGAATTATAGAGAGAGGTGAAATTAGTTATTATCCTCAACTTAATAAACAAGGAAAGCAGACTGACATTAATATAAATAGTTTAGGTCAAAGGGTTACTTCTTATAGCGCATATGATGCTTTCAAGTCTTCGGAAGTATATGGTTGGAGTCTATGGGAGAAGTTGGATGCTTATGTTGAGATTGTCAAAGTTCTTGCAAAACATTTAGAATTTGATGTTATACATTGCCATGATTGGTTGACGTATCGAACTGGTATCGAACTTAAAAAGTCCTTTAAAACTCCATTGGTAGTGCATGTCCATGCTTTAGAAACAGATAGAGTAGGGCCTGATGTTAAGAACGAAATCTATGAACTCGAAAAATCAGCAATAATCCACGCTGATGTTGTAATGCCTGTTAGCCGATTTACAAAGAAGCAAATAATTAGATACTATGTAAATTATCCTGATAACATTGTTCCAATCCACAATGCGGTAATTAAGGAAAAGGTTGAAAGATGGAAGCACAAAATTCCACAAAAAATAGTAACCTTTTTAGGTAGAATTACCGCTCAAAAAGGGCCAGAGTATTTATTGGAGACTGTGAAAAAGGTAGTAGCTAAAGATACCAATGTTAGATTCGTGGTTGCAGGGAGTGGGGATCTTCTTGCTTCATTAATCAATTCAGCGGCTTACCAAAAACTGAGCCGCTATATAATATTTGCTGGGTTTCTGAAAAGAGACGATGTCAATGCTTTATTATCTACCACCGATATTTACTTTATGCCCTCTATTTCTGAGCCTTTCGGTTTGACAGCTTTAGAAGCGGCACATTTCCAAGTTCCATGTGTTCTTACAAAGCAATCTGGTGCCTCTGAGGTTTTATCGTCTGCGCTAACAGCAGATTATTGGGATACAGATTTATTTGCGAAGCATATTTTAGAGCTTCTAAATGATGAGGAAAAGTGTAGAGAAATAGTGAAGCAATCGAATGAAGACTTAAAAAGTATCAGCTGGCATCATAGTGCGAATAAAATTGCCTTCGAATATTCTAAGATTATTGCAAAATCAAAGGAATAGTCTACGCAAAAATCTCTTACAAGAAGAACTAGCCCATTTACTATATATCATATTAAGAATATAACATATACATAGTTTAATAATTTTAAATCTGTTTTGCCATTAATGATATTGGGATGCCGATTTATTAGCCAAATACTATTTACCCATCCAATTTGGTGAACAATAATTCAAAAAACTAGTTAAATATTAAGCTAGCGCCAAACAGAATGTCCAACTAGATATAAAATGTGAATGTTATTGTTTTTGCATGACTTAAGACAATATATAGCACATGATAACAGTTGAAACTAATTTATAATACAAGGATAAATTACCCCATTTATTCTGACATTCAGTTTAGCGTTTTGAAAGTTCAAAATCAAATATCCCGAGAGTCGTATTTTTTGAACTTTTTTACAAATATATAGTGATACTAGATTTTTGTATTATTTAAAAAATTATCTAACCAATAAAAGAATAAACTATGAATGCAGTCTCATTTTATTTTCAAGTCCACCAACCATATCGAATCAGAAAGTATGGATTTTTTGACATGGGTCAATATCATGATTATTTTGATTCGGAAAAGAATTTACAGATCCTCAATAAAGTGTCTGAGAAATGTTATTTGCCAGCCAATGAAACATTTTATAATCTAATTAAGAAATACAAAGGGGAGTTTAAAATCTCATATTCTATTTCTGGAGTATTTCTTGAACAGTTAGAGACTTGGAGAACAGATGTATTGGATAGCTTTAAAAAATTGGTGGATACAGGTTGCGTAGAGTTGTTGGCAGAAACTTACTATCACTCTCTTTCTTTGTTATACTCAAAAGATGAGTTTAATAGTCAAGTACAGCAGCATGAAGATATTATTAAAAAACATTTTGGGGTTAAACCTAAAGTTTTCAGAAATACAGAGTTGATCTATAACAATGATATTGCTCGCCATGTATCCAGTTTAGGATATAAAGGAATCATTGCCGAAGGAGTAGATCGAATTCTACAAGGAAGAACACCAAATTATATACATCATCCTAAAGGACTTAATGATTTTCCTATATTATTGAAAAACTACAAGCTATCTGATGATATCGCTTTTAGATTCTCTAATAAACAATGGGATGATTATCCTTTGTCTGCAGATAAATTCGCCTCTTGGGTTCATGCCATTGCTGGTTCTGGGGATGTTGTAAATTTGTTTATGGATTATGAAACATTTGGAGAGCATCAATGGGCAGATACAGGTATTTTTAATTTCCTAGAGCATTTACCAGAAAAGATTTATCAACACCCAGACTTTAAATTTTTAACTCCTTCAGAAGTTATTGACACTTTCCCTATCAGAGGAGATTATAATGTAGAGGGAATTACTTCTTGGGCAGATGAAGAAAGAGATTTGTCTGCTTGGCGTAGTAATGCAATCCAGCACGAATCGTTAAGAAGAATTTTTGACTTGGAGCATCCTGTAAAGATGCTTGGAGATAAAAGTCTATTGGATGATTGGAGGAAATTAACTACTTCTGATCACTATTACTATATGTGTACGAAATTTTGGAATGATGGAGATGTCCATAAATACTTCAGCCCATACGATACTCCATTAGATGGGTATATAAATTTTATTAACGCATTGAATGATTTAGAATCTAGGTTAGAGAAAGCGTACAATTTAGAATTGCAGCTAATAAAAAGAAGATAAAATAAATTCCACTGAGTTCATTGCTTGCCAACAGGCATAGATGGTAAGTGAAAGAAATAGCATTAAAGTTCCAAACCAATTTTTTTTGAATTTGAAATAACTTTTGTTTTGGAATGGAAAAGAAAATTGATTATTAATGTTTGATTTTTTAGTCTTCGACTATTATTGGTTATTTCCTGTTAGTATTTGTATTGCTACGATTGCAATGTCTTCTGGAATAGGAGGTGCAGTTTTTTTCTCACCTTTATTTTTACTGGTTTTGGGATTATCTCCAACCATAGCTATTGGTTCCGCATTAATCACTGAATTATTTGGTTTTAGCTCAGGAGTTATTTCTTATCGAAAAGCTAAGCTAATAGATTATGATTTAGCGAAAAAATTACTCCTATTTTCCATTCCTGCAGCAATAATTGGAAGTTTTATTGCTGACTTTTTCCCAGGAGATTTCCTTAAGTCTATTTTTGCTTTAGGCTTACTATTCATAGGTTGGCAATTGTATAGTTCTTACAGAGAAGAACAAAAACACAAGACTAGTCATAAAGGAGTAGAAACAGAATTAGAGACTGAGCATGAAAGTGAATTAATCGACGCTGAAGGTAAAGTGTATAAGTACACATTTTGCGATAAAAGATTAGGAAAGTTTTTCGCCGTAATGGGAGGCCTATTTGTAGGAATGATTTCAGTTGGTTTAGCAGAGATAGAAGAGTATCATCTAGTGGCTAGATGTAAAATGCCAACACCAGTTGCAGTGGCTACTTCAATATTTACTGTTGTGATAACTGTTTTTTTTGCTTCTTTAGGTCATATCTACCATTTCACTACAGCTGCTGATTCTAGTGTTTTACACCAAGTAATTAATATAGTAATATTTACGATTCCGGGGGTTATTATTGGAGGACAAATAGGTCCTTATATGCAGAAAAAAGTTAATCCAGACTTGATGAAAGTTTCGATTGCAATTGTGTTCGTGTTGATTGGTATCTTTATGTTATATACCATATTTAGATAAGCGATCTCTAAACCTCTGCCGTAAGTAATCCCCAAACAATCAAAAAAATAGTTTAAAATTTATCCTATATCCTAAGGAGATCGAATACCTTAAGGCTTAGGCTTGATGAAAATATTTAAGAAAAATAAATAAGATAATTTTCATGAAAAAGTATGATTTAATTGTAATTGGTGCTGGTTCTGCAGGCTTGGTTGCCGCAACATCTGCTCATAGGGCAGGGCTTAAAACTGCAATGATTGAAAAAAGAAAAATCGGAGGGGAATGTACACATAGTGGATGTGTACCTAGTAAAGCGCTACTAAATGCAGCAAAGCATTATAAAGCTTTAGATGATTTCAAAGCACTTGGCTTAGGGAATCCAAAGAAACCTAAAGTGAATTTTGCTAAAGTCATGAAAAGTGTCCAGAAAATAATTGATGGCATATATGAACATGAAAAACCTGAAATATTTCAAAAAATAGGAATTGATACTATAGTTCATAAAAGCGGTGCTCGATTTCTAGATAAGAATACAATTCAAATAGGTAACAAAAAGCTAAAAGCAGATAATTTTATTATTTGTACGGGCTCATCTCCAAACATAATCCCTATTAAAAATTTAAAACAAAAACAATTCCTACATAACGATAATTTTTGGGAGTTGAGAAAACAATCTAAGCATACCGTCATTATTGGTGGAGGGGTAACATAAGCTGAGTTTGGTTCGGCTTTAATTAACCTAGGAAGTAAAGTAACTATTTTGGAATACGCTCCTAAGATATTAGGTCCTATTGATAAGGACGTCACGGAGTATATGTCTGGGGTCCTTGATAAAGAAGGATTGAAGGTTAAAACCAATGTCAGACTTACTGAGATTAAAAAGAATAGTAAATCAAAACTCAAGCATAAAGTTTGTTTTACTATAAATGGGAAGAAGCATAAGATAAATGCAGACTATATTTTTCAGTCTGTAGGTCGCAAACCCAATACTTCGGGAATGGATTTAGAAAAGGCTTCAGTTCACTTTTCTAATCATGGAATAACGACGAATTCATTCTTGCAGACTTCACAAAAACACATTTTCGCATGTGGAGATTGTACAACCCCATTTAAATTTACGCACACCGCTTCACACCAAGCAAACATTATTATAAATAATCTGACACATAAAAAGAAAAAGCGAAATGATTTGTCTATTCTACCATGGGCTGTATTTACTTCCCCAGAAATAAGCCATGTTGGATTGACACAAGCTGAAGCTGAGAAAAAGTTCGGTAAGAATAACATAAAGGTATTTAAAGTGGATGCATCTATCGATCGATTTATTACGGATCGTAAAACAGGTGGTTTTATCAAAGTTGTATTTGATAAAAGAAATTATGTACTTGGTGCAGATGCTGTAGGAGCTCATGCTGGGGAGTGGATTCAATTAATTACTTTTATTATCAAGAATAGGATTAGTGCAGAGAAAGTGGCAGACACAATTTTTGCCTATCCCACTTATTCTGAAATTATAAAAAAAGTATTCACTAGATATCTAAGAACCAAATAAGATGAAGTCTTTATCGATTATCATACTTTCTTTTAATGAAGAAAAAAATATTAGGAGTATTCTAAATAATGTATGCTCCTTAGAAAGTATTGATAATGTAGAAATTATTGTTTCAGATGGTAATAGCACAGATGGGACCAGAGAATGTATAGATAAATCAATAAAGGTTTTAGTATGCGAGCCGAATAGATCAAAACAAATGGCTAAAGCTGTGGAAGCTGCACAAGGAGAAGTCTTGTGGTTTCTACATGCTGATATGAAACTGCCCTCAAATGCACTAGTGCAGATCAAAAACGCCATCAATAAAGGGTATGACGGTGGAGGATTTGCAAATAATTTTGACAAGTATAATGACAAGATAAAGCGACTTGGTACTATAATGAATTTGAGAATATTTGACAAAAAAGAACAATCCGATAAAGGTGTTTTTTATGGCGATAATGCCATCTTTATCACTAAAAAACAGCTTCATGAAATAGGGGGAATTCCTCAACAAGAAATTATGGAAGATTATGAATTGTCCGTTCGATTGAAACAGAATGGTGCTAAAATGTTCAAGATTAAAAATTCTCCTATCATTGTTTCATCTAGACGACATATAGAGGAGGGCTTTATCAGAACTAGACTGAGATGGATATTGATTCGTAAATTATATAAATGGGGTTTAGATCCTTTTTTATTAAAAAAGCTATACTCAGATGAAAGATAATTTGTAAATTAGTTGATAATCAGAAATCTATTAAATTGCATCAAAAAAAAATCAATATGTGTAATAAGTATATTTTTCCCATTCTCCTTCTTTTATGCTCTCTAAATGTCTCGGGACAGGATTTATCGGTATTGTTTGATAAATCAGTAAAGTCCGTCGTGACTATTTTTACTACAGAGCTAAAATTTGCCAATGAAGGGGTAACTCCTCAGCAATCTTTAGGATCTGGTGTGATTATTAGTAAGGAAGGTTTGATAATGACTGCAGCTCATGTTGTGGAAACGGCGAATCTTATTAATGTGAAGTTATATAATGGAAATACCTACGAAGCTGAGATAATCAGGTCTATCCCTAGTGCTGATATTGCACTGATTAGGATAAAAGATGATGTACCAGGTTTAGAATTTTCCGAAATTAATAAAAAATACAATTCAGTTAAAACAGGCCACCAAGTATACGTTATTGGTTCTCCTTTAGGAATAGAGCAATCTTTATCTTCTGGTTATGTTTCTGGATTTTTGAAACGTAATATGGTTTCCAATGGAAACATGGCAAAATTTATCCAAACTGATGCTTCTATTAACCAAGGTAATAGTGGCGGACCCATGTTTGACATGCAAGGAAATATTATTGGTATCGTTAGTTATATATTATCTCAAAGCGGAGGATTTGATGGCATCGGGTATGTCGTAGATATACAAACCGCACAAGAGTTGCTACTAGATGATGATAGCCATTTTTGGTCTGGATTTGACGGTTTCTTTTTGGATCAAAATCTATCTGCTGTGCTCAATGTACCTCAGGAAGCAGGTTTACTAATTCAAAGAGTTAGCGAAAATTCATTTGCGGACCAAATGGGCTTGCAAGGTGGATTTTTTCAAATAGAAATTTTTAATCAAAAACTTTGGCTTGGAGGAGATATTATATTGGAAATTTTAGGCACTTCATGCGCTAAGCCACATTCTCTGAAATCTGTAAAACAAGAAATTGAAGCTTTAAAGGCAGGGGAGATGATGAGCTTAAAAATATTGAGACAAGGAAAAGTTATCGATTTACAACAAAAAATATGAAATACTTCTGCGTACTACTATCGCTACTGTTTATTTGCTCTTGTAACAATACTGCAAAAGTTGAATCTGATACAAATGATACAAAAAAGTATCCAACTGTAGGTCAAATAGAGCGTTATGGCAATGCATTAGATGCCATTATTCCTAAAGATGCCCAAATAGAACATATTGCTACTGGTTTGACATGGGCTGAAGGGCCATTATGGGTGGAATCCGAAAAGATGCTCTTGTGCTCCGATGTAAAAAAGGATAGAATCCATAAATGGACAGAAAAAGATGGACTCTCCATATTTATAGAGCCATCAGGATTTACAGGAGTTACTTCAGATAGTCGAGAAAAGGGCTCTAATGGATTGGTGCTAAATCATAAAGGAGAGCTGGTTATGTGCCAGCATGGGAATAGACAAATTGCAAAGATGGATGCACCGCTTAGTGCTCCAGCTTCAAAATTTACCACCGTTGTCAGTAAGTATTCCTCTAAAAGATTTAATAGCCCCAATGATTTAATTTACGAC
>CAYZUW010000166.1:0-9058 GCA_964481325.1 uncultured Saprospiraceae bacterium | reverse complement strand
CACTATATGTATAGAATAAACAACAAAACTATCAAGTAACAAGCATTTTACAGGCAAAATATAGAAAAATAGGTCGGCTGTTTATAGTCTATTCAGAATTTGAATACATCAAATAAAGAAATTCTAGAAAATCAACCACACACAATATGTTGCCTTAACTTAAAATTCTACCAACTAGCTAGGTTGACCTATTTTTTTTTAAATTTTAATAATCTTTAAAAACTCTCATTATGAGAATAAAATTAGTTTACACTTTTTTCCTTTTCATTTTAGGAATTTCGAATATTTCCTTGGCTCAAAATTGTATTTCCAATGCATCGGTAGAGCAAAGTGAATGTAATTCAAATGGAAACTACAATGTATTCGTTTCTTTTGAGCATAGTCCAAATGTTGACTCTGTGTCCATCTTTTTTGATGACGCTTTTTTCGGCAATCATTCTGTAGAATTTCTTCCCATAGTGCTTTCTCCGATTGCATTTAATCCAAATGGGAATAATAATCATCAAATAGAAATAGTCAGTACATTGGGCACAGCGTGCAGCGATACTGTATCTTTTGAAGGAGTATGCTCTTTTAACAATGAAGATTGTCTTTCTGAGATTTTCTTTGTGGACACCTATTGTATTGATAGCATATTACAATTTGAACTAAACTATACTTTTTTAAACCCAATCACAGAAGGACATATTTTTGTTAACGATGAATTTATTGCCAATGCATCGGTAGGAGAAAATCAATCCCTAACTTTTACAGTGAATGTAAATCCACAAAGTGTATATGAAGTGGTGCTTAGAGATGCTGAATTTCCAAGTTGCGGAGATACCCTTTTTACACAAGTAGCACCTTGTAGTGTAGAATGTACCGCTCCATTTGACATTACTACATCCTGTAACGGTGATGGTACTTATGATATTTCTTTGTTTCACCAAGATGGTGCTATGACTAGAGTATATGTAGGTGATCAGTTCATAAGCAGAATAATCCCAGGAGATCCGAGTCCTTTCCCAATAGAAAACATTCAATTGATTCCTGGTCAGGCAACACAAACGATTACAACCTGTCTGGTTTCTAATCCTACATGTTGTAGAACCTTGACTTTCGAACCTCCTACTTGTAATCCATGTGAAATCAATTTAGCGTTAAACGATGTATTTTGTGATGGTTTTTCTCCTTCATTTGACATAACATATGACTATTTAAACCCAATTAGTGGTGGAGCTCAATTTATAGTAAATGGCTCCGTAGTGCAAGGTGCGGAAGTAGGTGAAAATAATAACGTCATCTTAGACCCTCAAATTTTAAATGAACAGGGATTATATACTATTATACTTCAGGACTCCCTTTCACAAACGTGTGGAGACACCTTGTTTATTACAGATTTCTTTTGCGAGAATTGTGTTGTAGAAACGAGCAACTTAGTAACTGAATGTATTGCAGGAACAGATAACTATCTAATTGAGATTGATATTCTCAATTCAGGAACTGCGCAAGTATCAGAATATTTCATTGTACACCTTACTGGCGAAACCTTTGGCCCATTCAGCGCTATTGGAACGGCTGGAACTGTTACTGCTTCCTTCGAGGCACCTACAAGCCTACAAGGTCAGTTTCAAATAGTTGACTCAAACGGAATTTGCACCGAATTTTTTAGTACACAAGTAGATTGCAATCCCAATACAGACTGTGCAATCACCAATGTTTTATTGGATCATGCATGTATAGATGAAACGGCATTTAATGTGTTTATACAATTTGAGACCACCGATGTAGAGGGTAATCAAGTAGAAATAATTGATCTAAATGGATTCTCTCTGGGTTTATTTGATGTAAACCAACAACCTATAATTTTAACAATTCCTACAACTGGTCCAGAAATTAACCCTTTTGGTATCACCATAGTCAATCCTTTAGATTCTAACTGTATCGCGGAGTCTAATATTATTGGAGTAGAGTGTCAGTCAAATACAGACACTTGTTCAATCGAATTTATTGAAATCATCTCAAGAGACTGTAATCCAGATGGCACATACAACTTGACGGCTACTTATAATATTGAAAATGCCGACAATGACTTCATTGACGTAACCGTAAATAATGGTCAAATCCAATTTTTTGACAATACTGGTTCTGTGGTGATTACCAATATTACGCCTAGACCAAATTCAGATTTTGACATTATTGAAATTTGTGTAAATGACAATGCAAATTGTTGCTTAGCAAATGAATACTTTCCACCGAATTGCATGATGGATGAGGAATGCTCCATAAGCGGTATAGAATACGAGGCAATTTGCCTAGATTCTGCAGGTACATTTATGATTAATTTATTCTTTAACCAAGCCAATACTAGTGGTGAAGTAATCGTGACTAATTTCGACGGAACCAATTTAGGGCAATTTGGCGCTAACCAGCAACCTATAATGGTAGGACCTTTTACCCAAGATGACATTGTAGGTAATGGAATTGGTTTTGTTATTTGTGATGCGCAAATTGACGGCTGCTGTAATGAAATATTTGCAAGCAATATCAACTGTAGTCCAGACCCTATGCTTTGCGAGGTTGAATTTATTGAAATCATCGCAACGGACTGTAATCCAGATGGCACATATAATTTAACGGTTACATACGAAATCGAAAATGCCGACAATGACTTCATTGACGTAACCGTAAATAATGGTCAAATCCAATTTTTTGACAATACTGGTTCTGTGGTGATTACCAATATTACGCCTAGACCAAATTCAGATTTTGACATTATTGAAATTTGTGTAAATGACAATGCAAATTGTTGCTTAGCAAATGAATACTTTCCACCGAATTGCATGATGGATGAGGAATGCTCCATAAGCGGTATAGAATACGAGGCAATTTGCCTAGATTCTGCAGGTACATTTATGATTAATTTATTCTTTAACCAAGCCAATACTAGTGGTGAAGTAATCGTGACTAATTTCGACGGAACCAATTTAGGGCAATTTGGCGCTAACCAGCAACCTATAATGGTAGGACCTTTTACCCAAGATGACATTGTAGGTAATGGAATTGGTTTTGTTATTTGTGATGCGCAAATTGACGGCTGCTGTAATGAAATATTTGCAAGCAATATCAACTGCAATCCAGATCCTATGCTTTGCGAAGTTGAATTTATTGAAATCATCGCAACGGATTGTAATACAGATACCACATATAACTTGAATGCTACTTACAGCATAGCGAATGGAGGAGGGAATTTTATTAATGTTTCGGTAAATGGAGGTGCTGCACAAACCTTTAGCAATACAGGCTCATTGCTAGTAACCGATATCGAACCGAGAACGACTTCGGATTTTGACATTATTGAAATCTGCTTACAGAATAACCCGAATTGTTGTGAGGTCGTAGAATTAGCTCAACCTGATTGCGGTTCAGATCCACAAGAATGTGAGATAGATATAGTTGAAGCAGGCTTCTTCTGCGACGGAAATGATGGACAAATCTCATTCGAATTGGATGTAGTTAGTAATACCATGAATGACTACATAGTATTTGTAAATGGTGTAGAAATTGGTACGAGCAGCCCTACTTCTACTGGAACTACGGTCGGGCCTATAGATCAAAATGCTGATGGTTTTTATTTAATAGAAGTGATAGATGCTAATAATACAACATGTAGAGCAGAAGTTGAATTGCTACAAGCATTTTGTACAGGCGACTGCTCCATTGGGGAGCTGGATGTAGAAATAGAATGCCTTGACAATGGCTTCTTTACAGCATTCATAACTTTCCCTTATGATGCAGATCATCAAGATGGCGTAACTATACAAGGTAACGGTACCAACTACGGAGTATTTGATGGGTTCTCTCAACCTATTATTATAGATGGACTGATAGACAGTACAAATGCTGTATGGGAATTTGTAGTTATAGACAATCAAGATGAGGACTGTGAGTCATTTGTAGAAATAGGTGCAATAAACTGTTCTATGGATGATTTAGAGTGTATTATAGAAAGTATTGAGGTGTTTGATCTAGAATGTATCGCAGATAATGAGTATTCTTTATCACTGTCTTTTACAACAGGTACGAACGCAAATATTCCATTTTCTTTCTGGGTAAATGGGATGGCTATGAATTCGGCTACTACGAGTTCTCTACCGCTGAATGTGATAGGTGTAATTCCAAATGACACAAGTAATGTAGATATAATAACCATCTGCCTTGATGACTTCAATGGAGAATGCTGTGTAGACTTTGCTTATGAACAACCTGCTTGTTTGACAAACTCAGTGGATGCGACTTTAATTGATGGTGTACAAATGAGTCCAAACCCAACTTCAAATATGCTGTACATCAACGATATACCTAATGAGATTATCGGTTTGAATGTTATCGATAATCTGGGGAGAATAGTAGAACAGATTACAAGTCAACATGATTTGCAAATAGACGTAAATGATTACCAAGATGGAATTTATACTATCCAGTTTTTCACCCAAGATAATAGAATCATGAGTAGACGATTCATAAAGATGTAGTAATAATAGAATTAATAATATATTCTATGGGGCAAATGCGAATGTAGTCTTTGCCCCTTTTTTTCTTAGACAAGTTTAAACAAAAAAAGGGTAATTGCTTCAGAAGCAATTACCCTTTTTTTATTCTATTTTTTTGCGTCAGGGATAGGAATGGATCCAGACTTTTCGTCTGGATGTCCGTAGGACGGGAGCCGATAGGCGTACCCATGAATAGCCCGCCCGGACGCCCAAATCATCCTTAATAAACGATGATTATCTTTCGATAATGAGCTTATGGGAAAGGAATTCCTGTCCATTGGTCAAACTCATAAAGTAAATTCCTTGCGCTAGATCTTGTACTTCTAGAGGAATAATATTTTGGCCTGAAAGGATAGATATTGGTTGCTGTACGTGTACCTTACCTAAAATATCTACAAGTACCATCTGCAAATCCATATCTTCTGTAGAATTAACCTTTAACTCTGTATATAAGGCAGTAGGGTTAGGCGCTATTGATGAAGTCAAATTGTCAGCTAAAAATGAAGTAGAAGTTGATACAATATTACAGGTATCTTGTGATGCAATGTTTATAAAGTAAGCCTCATTTTCGTTTCCTAAATCATCGGGAAAAGTCAATTGTGCTCCATTAGGAAACAGAAAGTTAAATGCATTGACTTGAATCGTTAGTTCATAATCGCCGGGGGGTACCGTATCATCAGCCATACCTGTGATGACGATGCAGCCTACTTCTTCGGGCTGAAAAATACAGTTGGGTGGATTGCAGGCATAGTCGAAACCTGGAGGTAAACCCTCAACGGCTCCAACGGTGTCAATAGAAATGGAATCTATCGCAAAGTCAGCCCCTGCAAACTCTATAGAAGACGGCGCTAAAGTTGTTAAAACTTGCTCGTAAAACAATCCTATGCAGGTTGAATCGAGCCCTCCATCCATATCTACAAAATTGAATGGTTCTGGTAGAATAAAAGCCGTATCTGGGGATATTTCGCCAGGTGTACAAGCTAGATTTTGTGCTGACAAGTTTGAGACAAACAGGCTCGTAAACAGAAAAATTGTAAAAATTTTGTACATGATAATCGTTTTTTTTGAATTACATTAGTTCTTGACTCTAAGTAGTGTACAAAAGTAACACTATTGAAGTGCAATAACATAACCTAGGTGGAATTTAATGCGAATTACATTGTTTTTTGCCTTTTTATTAATCTGTAGTGGAGATATGTTTGCTCAATTTAGTATGTCTGGACTTGTGGTAGATGAGCTTACAAATGAGCCACTCATTGGCGTAGTAGTCCAGTCAGAGGACAATGTGGCGATAAGCGATACTAATGGCGAATATTTTATAAAAGGTATCACACTAGAATCGATAATAGAGTTCTCCTATATAGGTTATGAGTCTAAAAAGTATAGTGGAACCGAAGTGAAAAATTTATACGAAATAGTCAATGTCAAAATGACTCCATCTGAAAACCTCTTGCAAACGGCTACCGTCACGAGTGGAAAATACGAAAAACCGCTTGGCGAAATAACGGTTTCTTTAGAGCTTCTCAAGCTGGATTTGCTAGAGGCAGTAAATGCTACTAATCTCGATGGGGTGCTTGAAAAAGTTCCAGGTGTCACTGTGATAGACGGGCAAGCCAATATCAGAGGAGGCGCGGGATACTCTTTTGGTGCAGGGAGCAGGGTGCTGATATTGATAGATGATATTCCCGCTTTGCAATCCGATTCGGGGACGGCAAACTGGGATGATATTCCAATCGAACTCACTAATCAGATAGAAATAATAAAGGGGGCCTCCTCTGCCCTATTTGGGTCCAGTGCCTTGAATGGTATCATTAATCTAAGAACGGACTTTGCTAAGGAAGAACGGGAAACTAAAGTAGCTACTTTCTATACGCTATACGACACGCCAAGAGATGCCAGTAAAAAGTGGTGGGGCCCAGATGTAGATACCATACCTTCGGATGTGGGCGCCTATATCACCCATAAGCAAAAGTATGGTAAACTTGATTTTGTAGGGAGCGTCTATTTGCGTAATCATAAACGGTGGAACAGAAACACTTTCGAAACCTATGCTAGGGGCGCACTGGGTCTCCGATATCGACTGAATAAAAACTGGTCTTTCGGAGTCAATGGTAGTCTTAGAGACGGCAGCAATGGTTCTTTTTTCTTTTGGCAAGATGCAGAATCTTTGGCTCTGACAGGAAATCCTGGTACTATCACGAGCTCTGAATCTACGCGTTTTATTATTGATCCATTTGTGCAATACCTTGATGATAATGGCAACAAGCACAAGCTCTTAAGCAGATATTATAATGTACGAAACAATGTGGTTAATAATCAGTCTAATTTTTCTTCATTGCTCTACGGAGAATATCAATTTCAAAAAAGGATTTTTGATGCAGACTTGGTCTTTACCACGGGTGTAGTGGGGACCAGAACAGATTCGGAGGCAGACTTGTTTAGCAATGAAAGTTTTGATTCCAACAATATTGCAGTCTATGCGCAAGCAGAGAAAAAGTTCTTAAACAAACTCAATGTCTCTCTAGGCGTCCGCTATGAAAGAAATCAAATCAATGCCCCCGACTCTATCCCTATTAATACTGTCCAAATGGAGGCTGGGTCTGATACGGAGTCCCGTCCTGTATTTAGATTAGGCGCAAATTATCAATTGTCTGATAACACCTTTTTGCGAGCAAGTTTTGGTCAGGGCTATCGCTTTCCTACCATCGCGGAAAAATTTATAAGCACTCAGGTAGGCTTTGCGATTTCCCCCAACTTAGATTTGCGCTCAGAAAGAGGTTGGTCGGCAGAAATTGGCATTAAACAAGGGATTAAAATCAACGGGTTTAAAGGCTTGATTGATTTTGCACTGTTTCAGACGGAGTATCAAGATATGCTAGAGTTTACTTTCAGCAATGTCTTTGCTATCGGTTTCCAATCTCAAAATATCGGCAACAGCATTATTAGAGGTGTAGACATTAGTATAGCTGGAGAAGGTCAGCTGTTCAACAATATCCCCCTTAAGGCTTTGGTGGGCTACACATACCTAGATCCCAGGTTTCAGGATTTTGGAGAGTTTGAAAAGACCTCGAGTTCGTCTGAAGAAAATATACTAAAATACCGATATCAACATACTGGCAAATTGGATATTGAGACGGGTTTTCCAAAATTCAACCTTGGAGTAGCAGGTTTTTACTATTCTAATTTGGAGGCGATAGACAGACTCTTTTCTGTTTTTATTACTGGATTAGAGCAGTATAGAGCAGAAAATGACAATCCTTTCTCTGTATGGAATGTGCGCTTAAGTTATATATTCATGGAAAAATATAAAGTGAGTGCCCACATCAACAACATTCTTAACAATGAATACACGTTGCGACCTGCCTTAATAGAAGCGCCGAGGCATTTTACTTTGAGATTAGATGCTAGCTTTTGATACATGTGGCTTTCTTAACATATTTTAACATTTTGGTACAGTTCTTTAAATATACTTAACCATAAATTCGTTTACTTTTATATTTACGTATTCGTTATAGATATATTAGACAATAAAATACCTTATTATGAAAAAGATATTAATTGGACTCGTCGCTGTTTTCAGCATAATATTTATAAAGCACTCAGAGGCTTCTACAAGCCTAATGCTTATCAAAGAAACGGCCTCCTTCATTAGCGTAAGTAAAATAATGAGTAAGGTCATTACAGAGCCTAGCTGTGGTATCAAAGGATGTGAATATCCAGGTGATCATGATACAAAGCATGAAAACCAATTGTATCCTCGCCCATATTTGTGGGATTCTGCACAAGAAAGATATAGAGAAGCTACGAAAGAAGAAACAGCTGCTATCGATGCTAAGACGGAAGTAAACTTCCCTGTTCATGAGGAAGCTCAGCAAGAGGAAAATCAGCAAGAGCAAGAGGAAGGGGAGCCAGAAGTTGAGGAAGAGAAAAGTGAAAAGGATGAAATAGATGATTTCTTTAAAGATACTTTTGGTGATGGAGAAGATGAGGAAAATCAGCAAGAGCAAGAGGAAAATGAGCAAGAGCAAGAGCGAAGAGAGCAAGAGGAATGGGAGCAAGAGCGAAAAGAGCAAGAGCGAAAAGAGCAAGAGCGAAAAGAGCAAGAGCAAGAGTTAGAGGAAATTGAGCAAGAGGAGGAACAGGTAAAAAAAGAGGAGGAAAGTAAAAAAGAGGATATAGATGATTTTTTTAAAGAAACTTTCGGTGATGGAGACGACGATGAAATTGAAGAGGATCGAAAAGATAATGCTGAAGAAGAAGATAAAGTAAAGAATAAGAAGGAAAACAAGAAAGTAGATAAGAAAGAAAAAGTAGAAGAGGAAGAAGATTTAGAGGATTTAGATATTGCAGATTGGGGTATCAAATTAAAAGAAAAGCTAAATAAAGAAGCCGAAAAAATGGAGAAAGAGGTAGATAAGGAAATAGAGAGACTTAAGAAAAAGGTGAAGTTGAAGAAGAAGAGAGATCGAAAAGACAATAAGTAAGCCCCGAGGGCTAGGTATTAGGTTTTAGAAATTAGGTTTTAG
>CAYZUW010000165.1:0-9101 GCA_964481325.1 uncultured Saprospiraceae bacterium | reverse complement strand
ATTGATTAATTAACAAAAACCCTAAACGCTATTCAGGTAAGGTCAATTTATAATTGACCATTCATAATTCACCATTATTTATAATTTATCCGAAGAAACCTCTTGAAGTAATGAGGCGGTCGTGCGGCGTGTCTTTGACGTCAGATTGGGTACGATGATGATGTTGCCTTCTCGACTGATAGGGATGATGTCCAGCTTGTAAGATGGATTAAGCGACCGAAGCAATTCGAGGTCGATGTTTTCTTTCTCGCTGATCTCAGAAAGTCTTCCGTAATCATAAGTAAGCATAGTATGCGTGTACTGCTCGTTGTAGTCAGGGTAGTTGGGTCTGAGATCGTAAAACTGGTAATACTCCATGGTGTATGCCGCCGCGATAAACTTCTCAATGTAGTCGCGCGTCTCTCTGGGCAAGTATTTTTTTATCTTCCAAAAGTTTTTACTCTTTCCTTTTTTGATAGCAGAACGCATACGACCGTTTCCACAATTATATGCCGCGATAACCAATGTCCAATCGCCGAACTCTTCAAACAAATCTGTCAAGTGCATGAGTGCAGCATCAGTAGATCGATACGGGTCTGATCTCTCATCTACATAGTCATTGATGTCGAGCCCGTGCATGCGTGCTGTTGCAGGCATCAACTGCCATAATCCTCTAGCGCCGACTTTGGAGGCAGCCTGCGGCTTTAGCGAAGACTCGATGACCATTAGGTACTTCATCTCATCTGGAATCCCGAAGGTATTATTGAGTTCTTCAAAAATGGGAAAATATAAAGTGGAATTGCCTAATGCCAGCTCACTTGATTTGCGAGCGAGCAAAGTATAGTCTCTGATATAGCTTTTTACATTTTTGGTGAGCCTAACGTCTACCTCTAAATTCATCTCACTGAAGCGCTCTAGAATGGTATTGCTTGAGTAAGGATCAGAACCTATAGTCGCTTTATTTGCACTAGCATAAACTTGTAAGTTTAATATGCTAACAACGAGAAAGAGAACTCCTTTGTAATGAGTTGATATAATCTTCATGGTTTATTTAGTCGAAGTGCTTAAAACCTCTGTTCCGTTTAATAATCAGTTTTTGGCTATTTATAGGAATACAACACAAACATAGAACATTATCCCTAACATTATATGGTTTTCGCCCAAAAATAAATTCACTACAGAATTATATACGGCTTATGCCTTGTTGGACAAAATAAATGTAGATTCTAGTGCTTTGTATTCCAAATATGAATATTTGCGTAGAAGTCATTTTTGCCCTTTTAGGATAGCTTTACTAACGTAAGCGAACCCCACTAAGTTACCGAATCCTAAAAAGATTGAAAGACGGTTTGAGGTTTTCATAGGAGATGAATTATGGATAATTCCTTATTCTATCTAGGCTAGCGCCTGAATACATTTTGTTATAATGTATTAGTAATAATGTTGAAAAAAATTAGGTATTTTCTTTTCGTTGGACAGGATATTGCTGTATCTCATTCAAACAAACGTCCTACATATTCCGAAAGAATCAGATATAATACAAAGAGAGGGTTTGTTGTTTTAAAGGACGAGTAGACTCTAAGTTTGCAAAGCTGCTATGATATTCGCCAAGGGCATTTTGTGCTGCTCTCCCGTTTGCATATTCTTTAAGCCTAGTATACCCGAGCTGACTTCATCTCCACCGACTACGACAACATAGGGTACGCCTGTATCGTTGGCGTACTTCATTTGTTTTTTCATTTTGGCTGGACTAGGGTAACAGTCAGCAGAGATACCTGCCTCTCTTATTTTTCTCACAGCGTCGAAGGCAAAAACGTGGGCATCCTCATCCAGAGCTATGAAAAGCACTTGGACACCTTTTACGGTTTGTGCAGGAAATAGTCCCTGCTCTTCCATCACGTCATAGATGCGGTCTGCTCCAAAAGACACCCCCACACCAGATACGTCTTTCATCCCAAAGCCTGAGGTCAAATTATCGTAGCGTCCCCCCCCGCCGATGCTACCCATCACTTGGTCTGGATAGGCGTCTTTATCATGCGCCACTTCGAAGATACATCCCGTATAGTAGTTGAGTCCTCTCGCCAGGGTGATGTCAAACACGATTTTGTTGAACATGGGCTTGAGGTCAAAGTATTGGTGAAAGCTGCGTAGCTCTTCTATACCTTTCTGTCCTACTGCCGAATCTGCCAATAACTCCCCCAGCGGATCCAAGGCTTTTATGCTCAGTGCATCTATCACTTTGTCTATCGCCTCTGCAGGGATACCTCGCTTGTCTAGTTCATTGCGCACGCCATCCATGCCCACTTTGTCTAGCTTGTCTATCGCCGTAGTCATATCTATAAACTGCGCTTCTATGCCTGCGATCTCTGCCAAGCCTTGGAGTATCTTTCTATTGTTGATACGGAGTTCTACTTGGATACCTAGGGCATGAAATGCCTCATCAAATATTTGAGCCAATTCCGCTTCGTACATCAGGGAGTTACTCCCTACGACATCGACATCACACTGATAAAACTCTCTATACCTTCCCTTTTGAGGACGATCCGCACGCCACACGGGTTGGATTTGGTAGCGTTTGAATGGAAAGGAGATGTCATTCTGATGCATGACCACATAGCGCGCAAACGGCACCGTCAAGTCGTAGCGCAGTCCTTTTTCAGCGATATGCTTTGTGAGTTTTTTAGCGTCCTTTGTATCTAGCGCTTCAGTTCCTTCTGGTTTCAGTTTATTGAAGTAGTCGCCTGAGTTGAGTATTTTGAAAAGTAGCTTGTCGCCTTCTTCGCCATACTTTCCTGTGAGGGTGGATAAGTTTTCCATCACGGGCGTCTCTATGGGCTGATAGCCATACTTGGTAAATATATTTTGCAGCGTCCCAAAAATGTAGTTGCGCTTTGCGACCGTGGTCGGGTCAAAGTCACGCACCCCTTTTGGCAAAGATGGTTTCTTCATTATCTAGCAGATTTGAATTGCTCCAAAAAGCGAATGTCGTTTTCAAAAAACAAACGAATATCATTGATGCCATACAAAAGCATCGCTTGTCTCTCGATTCCCATCCCCCAGGCGAAGCCCGAATATTTTTTAGAGTCGATACCACAGTTTTCCAGTACATTAGGATCTACCATGCCACAACCCAATATCTCTAACCACCCTGTACCCTTCGTGATTCTGTAGTCGTCTTCGGTCTCTAGTCCCCAGTACACATCCATCTCGGCACTTGGCTCCGTAAATGGAAAGAAGGACGGACGCAATCTAATCTTCACGTCCTTGCCATACATCTCTTGTGCAAAATAGAGCAAGGTCTGCTTCATATCCGCAAAAGAAACATTCTCATCTATATACAATCCCTCCACTTGGTGAAACTGACAGTGCGATCTTGCAGAGATGGTTTCGTTTCTATATACACGACCAGGAGCGATGATTCTGATAGGCGGCTTCTCCCGCTTCATCACACGAGCCTGCACTGAGGAGGTATGCGTACGCAATAGCATCTCCGTACTGTCCTTCAGATAGTAGGTGTCTTGCATATCTCGAGCAGGATGATCCTCTGGCGTATTCATAGCGGTGAAGTTGTGCCAGTCATCTTCGATTTCTCTTTCTTCCTCTACCGTAAAACCGACCCGTTCAAAAATATTGATGATGCGTTCCATAGTGATGGAAAGGGGGTGCTTAGCGCCGAGCTTCATCTGATTGGCAGGAGCGGTAAGGTCGAGACTAAAAGCCTCGTTTTGCTCTGCCGCGGCAGATTGCCCCTCTTGCAAAGCTTCAAATTTGTCCGCTGCTACTTGCTTCACTTCGTTAACCAACTGACCGAATTCTTTCTTCCTTGCGTTGTCCACATTCTTGATTTCGCCAAATAGCGGTTTGAGGATATTCTTGGTTCCTAGATATCGGATACGGAACTGTTCTATTGCATCTGCACCTTGAGGGGCTGCATTTTCTATTTCTTCCTTTATTTGCTTTACCTTGCTGAATATTTCCTCTGACATAAATCAATTGTTGACAATAATAAGAATGTTGCAAAGTTAAGTCTTTAATGCCCAAAGTAAAACGGATTGAGACAATTAGACAAATATTATTTTGACCGAATTATAAGAGATAATCATATAAATTTAGGTAAACTTGAAAGTTCAAATTATAGAAAAATCTCAAATGGAGTATAAATTTCGACCTTTAAAGATTTAGCTTCGCAAGCGTTAAGAATCTTTACAGTCGAGAGCTTTTTGTTACTTTTTTGCGGGAAAAAAGTAAGTGAAAGAGAAGCGAATTAAACTAAATTCGGGAAACAAGTAATTTCAATTACATTGACTTTAATGTAGAATCCCACTAACACCCAAATACTACGCTATACTGAATCGAATTTTACATAGAATCACACGATACGAGCTCATGCTTTTCTTCTGCGCCGTAGGGATGACCATGATTATCTACTCTCCCTACATATTATCCAATGCACAGATTGGGCTACTCTCCTGTGCCGTATTCGACATACAGCTCAAGCCATTTAAGATAAGGCTCCACCCAAAGTTGGTGGAAAACTGGTTTGCCTTCTGGAAAACACCCGTGTTTTGGGCGCCTTCTGTGCTATTTATCATGGTTTTGGTCGGGGCGCTGTATTCGACAGACATCTTTTATGGATTTGAGCGCTTCGTACTCAAGCTGCCCTTCTTTGGATTGCTCTTCGCGTTCTTTTGCCTACCGAGATTGTCCAGGAAAGCCTATATGGGCCTATTTTATTTTTTAACCATACTACTCTTTTTGACGAATCTCGGTATCGGTGCCAATTATCTACTGCATTATGAGGAGATCAACAAAGGCCTAGAGATGGGCCAGCATATCCCAACGCCTCGCAACCACGTTCGATACAGTTTGCTCCTGGGCTTAGGCATATTATCAGGCTTCATGCTGGTATACAAGAATTTCTACTTTCGCTGGAAAGCCGAGCGATGGATGATAGCCGCATTCACCACATTCAATTTTATTTTCATCCATATCCTTTCTGTGCGAAGTGGCTTGGCGGTGATGTATTGCAGCCTGTTATGTTGGGCTGTCTTGATGATGTTGACGCAAAAAAAATATCTATTTGGGCTACTCACTATCGCAGCTGTGATAACAGCTCCAGCGCTTGCCTATCAGGTCGTCCCTAGTTTCCAAACAAAGATCAGCTACGCCCAATGGGAGTGGCACGAGTTTAGACATGGCAGAAAGATTGCGGGCTCCGATCAAGGGCGCTTGCACTCTTTGGATGTAGGGTACCAAGTATTTCGAGAGCACCCACTGATAGGCGTCGGCGTCGGCGACCTCAAAAAAGAAATCTACAAAAAATACGACAGCACCTATCCAGACATAAAAAAAATCATGCCCCACAATCAATTGCTGTCCGTGGCAGCGGGGAGTGGAATCATTGGACTGCTATTCTTTTTGGCAGCCTTTTTCTACCCTTTTTTGGCGCGGAGACACTATCGCAACCCCTTTTTTGTATTCCTCCTGCTCACCTTCTTTTTATCCTTTATGGTAGAGAACACCCTCGAAAACTCCATCGGCATCGGATTCTTTTGCCTCTTCTTGGGTATGGGTCTATCCTATTTAACTGGGCCAGATTCTGAACAAAATCAAGGTTTATTTGATGTATAATAGTGATTAGGGGTCTACCCTGAGTGTATTGAGAAAAACACTGCCGTGTTTTCCCAATACACCCAGGGTCGCTATGTTTCAGGACTCGCTAGTCAGCTCGGTGCTTCGCACGGAGGTCTAGAGCCAAAATGTGCAGAAAAGAGCACATTTTGGCTCTAGACCTCCCCCTTACACAGCGCTAGCCCAAAAAAGGCAAGATTTATAGAGATTTTGCTACTAGAGGACGCAAAGCATTAAGAAATGAGAAAAAGCGAGAAATGAAAGGAAGATAAACCGTATTTTTGCGACTTATAATTAAAGATTGGTTCGGTAATTTTTTGAAAATTATAAATCGACTATCAGTAAACATTTGGTTGGCAGCGATTTAAAAATTTATTAACGAACTATTTTTCATTGAGTATATTACTATCATAAGTTTATTATCAAATTAAATATCAATCATTCATGAAATCAAATTTATTTATCCTAACACTTTTTATGTTCTTGGCTTTACCTCAGTTCGGGACAGCGCAAGAAGAAGTACTCAAGTTTCCAGAATTGGACAAGAGTCCTATGGATGCAGCGCACTATCCTAGGGAATCTGCATTTACCAATTACTTAGATGAAGATGATCCGAAAAGAAGTCCAATCATCAAGGTATTATACAGTAGACCATATAAGAAAGGTCGTAAAGTATTTGGTGAGCTACAGAAGTTTGGCGAAGAATGGAGATTAGGTGCAAACGAATGCAACGAAATTACATTTTTCAATGACGTAGAGATTGATGGCAATTTAGTGCCGAGAGGAACTTACTCTATGTTTGCAGACCTTTATGAGGATCATTGGATGATCAAGTTTTCAAAAGAGTTGTTTATCGCAGGTACTAAAGATAGAGACAAAAGTCAAGATCTTTTTGCGACTAAGGCTATGACTGGAAAGACAGCAAGCGAAGTAGAGCAATTTACGATCGGATTCCAAAAGATAGATGATGGTATGGTACACCTTATTTATCAGTGGGACAATACAGAGGTGAGAGTTCCTGTCAACTTAAATGCGCCTTCATTGGATACGCCAGATAAGAGCCCCATGGATCTTGCATATTACCCAGCGCGTTCAAAGTATCAAAACTTTTTGAAGCCAGAAGAAAAAGAAGCGAATCAACCAATGATGAGAGTAGCGTATAGCCGTCCTCAAATGAATGGCCGTACCGTTTTTGGTGAATTATTGAAGTATGGTGAAGTGTGGAGATTGGGTGCCAACCAAACGACTTTGATTACTTTCTACCAAAATGTAAACATCGGTGGTACTGATATCAGAAGAGGAACATATGGATTATTCGCAAAAGTGAATGAAGGCAATTGGGAAATCATCGTCCACAGAAATACAAGATCATGGGGGATATTCAATCATGATGACGAGGACAATGTAGTAACGATTACTGTACCGACTGCTAAGACACCTTCTACTTTAGAGGCATTGTCTATCACTTTTGAAGACAAAGGAAACAAGACAACGGACGTCATCTTCGGATGGGAAAATACCATGGCGAGATTACCTGTTACTTTTAAGTAATACGTTTTTCCGTTTTATAATAAAAAATCCTCCAACGCATTTTTGCGGTGGAGGATTTTTTGTTTACAAGATTTTATTTAAAAGCCATTAGCGGCTAAGCTTATGCTTTTTCACTTTTACATTTCACATTAAAATTTTTTCGGGTTTACATTTTTTTTTCGGCTAACAGCTAAATGCTAAGACCCAATTGCCTTTTATATTGATTTTTCGCTTTCAACAATTCGCGGTAATCTGTGTTTACACTTCGCTCCCTTCTATTTTTATAAAAACCAGGTTTATGAAATATGCACTGATTATTACAATATCGCTCCTTAGCTATTTAGGGCTAGAAGCGCAGACACCACCGGCTAATAGCAATAAATCGAATATTAATAATTTTTCTACTGGGAAGAGAACGGTTTATCCATTATTGCAAAGAGCCAATGCAGAGATAGGTATTTCAGAATTTGAAGATGTATTTTCTATCTTAGATAATGCGGTAGCTCAGAACCCTAATTCGGCGGAAGCACTTTTAAGCAGAGCTAGATATAAATATCATATCGGCAAGGTTGCAGAGGCTAAATTGGATATCGAACGAGCAAAAAAAATAAACCCATATTTAGTTGATTTGTATGGCTTCAATGGAGCGGGCGGATTGATGAATTTGATTTCTTTCAATCCCGAACAAGATTTGATAAAATTAACTAAAGCAGAAAAAATTGAAGGCTACTCTAGATTTCTAAAAAAGTCTTTTAAGAAAAAATACCTAAGTAATGCTACGAGGGAAAAATTATCTCCCATCTTAATGACTATGAACGAGGGTCAATTTGAGGAAGCCCTAGCCGCGGTGGACAAACTCGCCGAAACGGAAGTTGGCAACCCAGTGATATATGATTTAAGAGGTTTCTTGTTAAGAAATTTAGAGGATGATGATGGAGCAATTGACGCTTTTATTTTAGCGACTTCAATAAAGCCCAAGTTTTATATTTCCTGGTACAATCAAGCCGTATCAGAAAGGAACTTAGGTTTGTATGAAGATTGCAAAGCGCATTTAGATAAGTGCTTAGAAATCCAAAGTGAATTTGCTCCAGCTTATTTAGAGAGAGCATCCTATTATAAAAAAATGGGTAAGTATGAGGCGGCTATAAAGGATTATACTAAAGCTATTATTATAAAAGAAGAAGGCTACGCGGAGGCATATCTAAATAGGGGATTGACTAAAATGGCTACGGGAGATTATAGCGGAGCTGTTGCAGACTTAAATACTATTGTTGATGAGTTTCCAGACAATGAGCAGCTCAGATTAAATAGAGGAAACCTGAATCTAGTCTTAGGTAATCATGATGAAGCATTCCGAGATTTCACAAGCGCCATCGAAATAAATAGAGATTTTGCAGAGGCTTATTTTAATCGCGCCTTGGTGAGTATGTTATTATATAATATACAGATCGGCTGTTTTGATTTTGTAGAAAGCCAAAGTCTAGGCTTCGAAAAGGTGAACGAAGTGCTTCCTTATTTTTGCAATAATTAGGATTTCAGAGTAATATAATAAGTAATACTTTTTTTGCTCCTGAATAGTTTGTCCCGTTTCCTTCGCGCTCCGGGTAGAAGTGATATGAGGTGCTCCCTAGACCTAATGTAGGAGCATCTGACGACGGATGAGCGATGGAGCGAATACTAGTCAGGTGCATCCTGAATAGGTCTAGGGAGTGCCGAGTACAAACGGATGACCGGTAACCCGTTTTTCACGGGTTTTAGCGCCCAAAAAAAAACGCGCTCCATCCGAAGATGAAACGCGTTTTTTTATTTTAGTTCTTTATAAAAAGTATGTAGTAGTGGAGACGCAAGTATAGACGCAAGTATAGACGCAATATTTTGCGTCTTTGCTGTGTCTTTGCTGCGTCTCTGCTGCGTCTCTACTGCATATCTTTTATGATGTGCAATGCTTCTTGGATGTAAGC
>CAYZUW010000164.1:0-9110 GCA_964481325.1 uncultured Saprospiraceae bacterium | reverse complement strand
ATATACACACATGATAAGAAAGATTAATATTTCCTAGTCAGACATTCTTATTTTATTATAATTTTCTTTAATATTATGCTTTCTTAAAATCGAGTTTGAAATATAATTAATCTATGGGAAAAATCATATCATTGCTCAACCATAAGGGGGGCGTTGGAAAAACAACGAGTACCATTAATATAGGAGCAGGATTAGTGGAATTAGGTAAAAAAGTTTTGTTGATCGATTTAGATCCTCAAGCAAATCTAACTCTTTCGTTAGGTATACCTAGACAAAAACACACTATTTATGAAGCGGTAAGGGGAGAATCAGAGTTGGTCCCATTCACTGTGAGGGAGGGCTTAGATGTTATTACCTCTACGCTTGATTTATCAGGTGCGGAAATGGAGTTGATTAACGAGGCTGGAAGAGAATTTATTCTTCGTGAATTATTTGATCCTTTAGTGAGCGTTTACGATTTTATTATCATTGATTGTCCACCTTCACTAGGACTATTGACACTAAATGCGCTTACATCAAGCGATTACGTTTATATCCCTTTGCAAACTGAGTTTTTAGCACTGCAAGGACTGACAAAGATAAAGCAAGTTATAGACAAGGTTCGTTTTAGGTTGAACAAGAAACTACAGATAGGTGGTGTGATTGCTACTATGTACGATCACAGAAAAGTATTGAACAGAGATGTAGTGGAGACTATCAAAAAATACTTTGGAGAGAAAGTATTTAAGACTTTGATAAGAGATAATGTTGCGCTTGCTGAGGCACCAGCTCAAAGAAGTGATATTTTTAAGTACAATAAGTCCAGTAACGGAGCGAAAGATTACTTAAAATTAAGTAAAGAAATTATCGCCAGAGTAGAGGCTGCCGATGCTGAGCCAGCAAGAGTCAAAACGACAGTAGCATAAACCGATCCCCTTTTTTAGTTAAATTGAGATAAGATTAAATTGTGAGTAAAAAGAAATTTAAAGACGGTTTGGAAAGCTTATTTGGAGGTCCTGCAATAGCAGAACCTTCATTGCCTGATAATAGTCCTATATTAGAAGAGACGCAGCGTGAGAGTAAGAAGAAAGCGCTAAAAGTAAAAGCTAAACGATCCAAGTCTGGCAAGAATTTCACCTCTGATTTAGATACACTGTTTGAAACTGTAGTGGAAGATAATATCCGTGGAGCAAAAACAGGGTCAAACTCAGGTAATAGGAGTCCAAAGAGAGCTAATAGACCACCTGTTGTTGGGCTTGATGCATTGATACAACGCACAAGTGACGCAGATTATGACTATACTTCTACTAAAAAAAGAGTAACCTTTATATTCGAAAAGAAGAAATTAGACAAACTAAAGCAGATAGCTAAAACTCAAAATACTTATCTAAAAGATATAATAGGGAATATTATAGGGTTACACATTGACAAATTTGATGAGGAAGGACGCCTAATATCTTAAAATACCCTTAATTTTCTCTACCTTTCGTTATTTGCAAAACGAAATCATTCGATTTTACGTTTTCATCTTAGATTAAACTATAACAATGAAACAGTTATTTGTATTGCTGTTTGCTTTATTGCAACTTAGCACTTTTGCCCAAGTAGAGGCCCCTACTCTTACCAAAAAGGATAAGCAAAATCTTAAGAATAATCTTACCACCAAATCACTTCTTTGGAAAATTGAAGGAAAAAAGATAAAGCAAGCTTCTTACCTATTTGGAACAATTCATATGATTCCAAAAGAAGATTTTTTTTGGCCTAATAATACTAAACCCAGCATTGATGCATGTGAAAGGTTAACCTTAGAAATAGACATGGCTGGTCTGGAAAATGATATGAGTGCACAGATGTCTATGATGATGAACATCTTCATGAAAGATGGCGTGACACTACCCAAGCTTCTTACTGAGGAAGAATATAAAATGGTTCAAGATCACTTTGCCAATGGAAGCCTACCTTTACCACAGATGATGTTAGACAAAATAAAACCAATGTTTTTGAGCATGATGGTTTCTGAAGATTTTGACTTTATGGGGGGTAATCTTTTGGGGGGTACTGAGGATGAAACTGATCAATCAGAAAATGGTATGGAGGGAATCTCCTCTTATGAAGTAGAATTGATGGCCATTGCTGAAAAAAACGAAATGGAATCCTCAGGTCTAGAGACTGTAGAGTATCAGATGAGTGTATTCGATAGTATCCCTTATAAAGCTCAAGCGAACATGCTGCTTGAAGCTATAAAAGCAGAAAAAGACACCACGAGTTCGGTGCAAAATCAGTTGTCCGATATGATTCAGTTGTACAAAAATCAAGATTTACAAGCACTCCAACAATTACTCAAAACAGAGTCCACCGGTATGGATCAATTTGAAGAAATTCTACTTAATCAAAGAAATAGAAATTGGATTCCTATTATGAAAGCACAGATTGCGGAAAAGCCCACCTTTTTTGCAGTGGGTGCAGGGCATTTAGGCGGTCCAGAAGGTATATTATCCCTTCTACGCAAAGAAGGATACAAGCTGACTCCGATAAGTATGGACCTGGCTAAATAATATTCAAAATGGCATTGATAAAAACGGTGAACGGCATCACTCCATCTCTAGGAGCAGGATGCTTTCTTGCAGATAATGCTACTCTGATTGGAGATGTAACTTGTGGTAAAGATTGTAGTTTTTGGTTCAACTCTGTGACAAGAGGAGACGTACACCAGATTCGCATCGGCGACAATACTAATATTCAGGATGGTGCCATTATTCATTGTACTTATCAGACAGCACCAACGACTATAGGTTCGAACGTCAGCATTGGTCATCGCGCGATTGTGCATGGCTGTACTATTCATGACAATACACTTATAGGCATGGGGGCCATCGTAATGGATCACGCTATTGTCCCAGAGAATTGCCTTATCGCAGCAGGATCTATTGTACTCGAAAATAGCGTTTTAGAATCAGATTATATCTACGCCGGCGTTCCCGCAAAAAAAGTAAAGAAACTGAGCCCAGAAGCCTTCGTGCAAATGGTGCGGCGTACTGCTGATAATTATAAAATGTATGGAAGTTGGTATTAGGTACTAGGTACTAGGTACTAGGTACTAGGTACTAGGTACTAGGTACTAGGTACTAGGAAGCAACATAAGTTGAGAGTGGAAAGTGGCCAACAGCCAAATTACACATCACAACAAATCAACAAATCAACGATTAAACAAATAAACATCCCACTCATTCCTCCTCATCAAACCAGACCGTCTTTTTATTGTCGGGATCCCCATTGTAGTTAATAAATATCTCCTCTCCTGCTGGTATATTCTTTAAGGCATAGACGGTGAAGGTATCGTCATTATAGTCGGCCTTATACTCCGCATTGGGCTCGTAGGCATGATTATACATAGATCCATAACCAAATACAACAGCGCCCTCTTTATCGTCGTCTCCCCAAAGAAAAACGTAATCATGGAGAATAGTTTCATCTAGCAATTTAGTTTCATCAGGGGGCACAACCAAGACAGGGCATATTTCTATTACTTCGCCTTTTGCGATATCAACTCCACAATAAACACCTCGGTCGTCAACTTCACTGGGTGCTATATATAAATAAGGATTTTTTTGAGACATTACCTATTTTTCTTTTTCGTTTTACTTAAATAAACACCGCACAAAATAAGAACAAATCCTATGAAGTGAAATATAGTTATGAGTTCTCCATCCACTACTCCCCATGCAATAGCCACCATAGGTATCAAGTAACTTACCATACTTGAAAAAAGTGGATTCGTAATTTGGACCAATTTATAAAATAAAATATTAGCAATAAATGTTCCCAGCAAAGAAAGAACAGCCACAGCAGCGAGAGATGTATACGCATTTGAATCTGTCTCCATCACGTGCACAAAATTGGTGTTAAACAATACAAGGATTGCAGGTATTGTAACAATACCAAATGCTATCGAGCTTATGGTAATCGCACTATAATCTCCGAGGTATTTACCCACGGTATTTAGGCTGATTGCATAACAGATGGTAGCAATCACGAGCATACCTGCATAAAAGTAGTTATTTGAATGTCCCGCAGGTTGACCGTAAGTAACTAATAGTATAGCTCCCAATAGCCCTATAAATACTGCTACTATTTTTATACTTGGCACTTTCACTTGAAAAAAAATCAAGCCAATCAATAAAGTAAAGAGCGGTGTCAAAGAATTGAGTAATCCAGCTATCGAGCTGCTTACATGTTGTTGTCCAAGTGCATACAAAAAAGCGGGGAAACCACTACCAAATAAGCCAACCACTATAAAAGCAGGTAAATCCTTGCGCTGAAGTTTCTTAATCTCCTTCATAAAAAAAGGGAAAAAAGCTATGCCAGCAATTCCAATTCGACAACCAAATACTTGCAAGGGGCTAAAAGCCAACAAGCTCTTTTTGATCAAAATAAAAGAACTTCCCCATATCAGACTCAATACAGCAAGTAGGAGTATACTTAATACACTTGGTGAAAAATATGAAGGTAAATTGGCGTTTTCCTTGGCCACTGTATTACGTTTACTCAGAAAAGGCCGAAGGTATAACTTAAACCACAGTAAATCCGATAAATGTGAATCTTTTTGACTTTTAAGCAAAGGGGCTTATCCCAAATTAAAAATGAGCTTCAAGAAAATCTTGAAGCCCATTTTTAGGTATTTACTATAACTACTTATGAATTATTTTTCAATAACAAATTTGTGATACTCTGCTTGCCCGTCGATTGTGAGTCTAGCAAAATATACTCCATTTGCGAAACCGCTCAAATTAAATTCTCGGTTCAAGTATCCTGCTCCAAAATCAACTTCATATACCTGAAGTTCTTGCCCAAGTACATTCAAGAAAGAAATCGAAACATTATCTCTACCCTCTCCTTCTAGCAGCATAGTAAATTTACCTGCATTAGGGTTAGGAAATAAATTGAAATTAGATACGCCAGCCAAATCTTGAACTGCGTTTACGCCTTCTACATTCACTTCTATAGTTTCTGTAGTAGAACCACATTCATTGGTAGTAGTCAATGTAACTATATAGTCTCCAGCTGATGCATAATTGTGCACTGGGTTTTGTTCGTCACTAACTTCTCCATCACCAAAGTCCCATGCATAAGTATTAGCTCTCTCTGATGTACTTGTGAATGAAATAAATCCTTCACTTCCTTCAAAATCGAATGAAGCAGTAGGTGCTGCAGAAATTATTATCACCTCTGGCATGTTTATCACGTTGTTTCCAATAGTGTTTGACACAGATAATGTAACTGAAAAGGTACCTGCTTCATTATAAGTAACTACTGGATTCTGTTCGTTAGAAGTACTTGGCTCTGCTCCTTCGAACAACCAAGTCCAAGAAGTAGGCTCATTTGTAGATTCATCGGTGAAGCTCACTTCAAGTGGTGCGCATCCTTCTGCAACGTTTGTAGTAAATGCTGCACTAGGTGCAGCTAAACCATTCACTTCTACATCAAAAGAGACTGTAGAGGCAGCACAAGGATTAGAAGCAGTAAGTGTAACCGTGAATGTTCCATTTGCAGAATATGTATATGTAGGATTTTCTTCTTCAGATGTATTACCATCACCAAAGTCCCATAAATATTCAGTAGCATCTTCAGAAGTATTCTCAAAAATAACATCTGCTCCAAGAGTAGCTATTTCAAAATCAGCTACTGGTTCGGCAAATACATTTACATATGCAGATACTACACTAGAGTTACTTCCTATAGAATTGCCAGCTTGTAAAATAACCGTATAGCTACCTGGGTTGGCAAAAGTAACTGTAGGGTTCTGCTCGTTTGAGGTGGTGATATCTCCTCCATCAAATGACCACAACCAATTGTCTGGATTATTAGTAGACAAGTCTTCGAAAGTTATGATCAATGGTGCGCAACCTGTAGCCGATGTAGATGTAAAATCAGCTTGTGGTGCCAATTGCTCAGCGACAATAACTGTTCTAGTATCTGTAACCGTACCGCATTCATTTGTAGAAGTAAGTGTAATAGTATATGATCCTCCTTCTGCATAAACATGTGTAGGATTAATTTCACTACTCGTATTACCATCACCAAAGTCCCACTCGAAAGTTTCTCCAAATTGAGTCCTGTTATTGAAACTTACTTCTAAGCCATTATCTCCTAAATCAAAATCAACGTCTGGTTCAGTAATAACTGAAATATATGATAGCTGAACTTCCATGTCGCTACCTACACTATTTGCAGCTTCAAGAATAACCGTATAGGTACCTGCAGTTTCAAAAACTACGGTTGGATTTTCTTCAGTGGAAGTAGCAGGTGTCCCACCTTCAAACGTCCAATTCCACGAAGTAGGGTTATTTGATGAGGCGTCAGAAAATTCTACTGTTAAGGGCCCACAACCTCTGTCAAGAGAACTTGTAAATCCAGCAGAAGGTGCAGCAGAGCTAAAATCAATATCCACAGCCTGTGAAAAAGTAACAGAGCCACAATCATTTGTCGCTGTAAGTGTGATTACATACTGTCCACTCTCAGTATAAGTATGAGATGGACTTACAAGGGCACTTCCAGTGGAGTTGTCTCCAAAATTCCAGTCATAAGAAGAACCCGTTATATCCGCAGACGTATTCGTCAAAAATACTTCTCCACCATCCACTTCTACAATAAAACTAGGAGTTGGTGATGGAAGCGTTGTTATATAATTTAATTGAGTAGTCTCGTCTTGTCCAGCTATATTAGATACTGAAAGTACAACAGTAAAATCACCCGCGTTTTCAAAAGTAACAACAGGGTTTTGTACAGAAGAGGTAGCTGGTGTTCCTCCTTCGAATGTCCAACTCCAAGTAGACGGATTATTAGTTGACAAATCCGTAAACTCAACTGTCAAAGGTCCGCATCCTTCATTGATATCTGCACTAAAGTCTGCTCTAGGAGTAGATCCACCAGTTGGATCTAAATCATCAATTTCGAATTGCTTGCATATATTATTAGATCCACATTCGCTTGTCGCAGTTAAGCAGATAGTATATACTCCAGGTTCTGCATATGTGTGGAAAGGAGAATTATCTTGGCTTGTAGCACCGTCTCCAAAGCTCCAAGAGAACCAAGTTGCATTTTGAGAAATATTATTAAGCAAAATGGTATTTGAACCTACTTGTTGAATTTCAAAATCAGGAGTAGCCGCAGCCTCAATTACAATTAGGTCATCTAAAATCAACTCCCCAGTTTGTTCGCCATCAGAAACTTCTAATTTTACGTTAAATTCTCCAGCTTCTTCATAAGTAACTACTGGATTAGCTAAGGTACTTGTAGATGGCGTTCCTCCTTCAAAAGTCCACAACCATGAAGAAGCAGCAGGAACAGTATTATCTGTAAATGTAACTGTCAACGGATTGCATCCTTCCGTTTCGCTTGCCACAAAAAATGGCAGAATAGATGAAGTCAATGCTTCTGTTTCTGTAATAAAAACAGGACGTCCATCAAAGAACATATTGTTTGATGAAACCTCCCTTTGTTCTCCTGTAAAAGAGAAATTCCACTCTCTTACAAAAACTGAATTTAAATTAAAGCTAGCTGGGAAAGAATAGGAAGCAGATGCTTGTTCACTTCTATCTATGACCGTCTTAGCCCAGAGGCAGTATACGTATTCGCCATTTGTCTTTCTAAATGCGCCTCCGTCCATTGACTCTGGCAAGTTTAATGATTGTGTTTTAGCTTCATCATAAGTAGTCTCGAATAAAGCATCTGACGTAGATTTATATGCCTTACCTTGATCATTCATCTCCAAGTTATCATACGGTTCATTAAAATCTAAATTCTTATATAGTCCTAATAAGTGAAACTCTTCGGTTGCATTGGCTTCTGTTTCTTCTTCGAAAATACTGTAAACATGTATCTGACGAATATTGTCTTTCATAGCGCGCACAACAGCCTTAATAGTATAGTTTAATTGTAGGTCTTCGCTACCCATACTATCGTCCTTGAAAGGTCTTCTTGGAGCGTTGATTTCCGTGATGATCCATTCTTTCTTTGGGAAAGTAACACCATCATAACCGTAGTAATTCAATACATTTTGATATAGACCTTGACGCACTGAAATTCCATTTGCAGCTCCATCAGAATGTCTAAAAAAGCGGAAATCGTTGATGCTTGGATCCCATACTCTAACCGTACCATCAATATCAGGATAAGAGTGAAAACCCATGACATCAAAATATGCCCCCCCACGTAATGGATAATCTGCAGTAACCCTACCTTCTGTTGGTTCATCTGTATTTCTTAAGATAGCATCTAGGAAAGATTCCGATCCTACACCAGCAACAACTACATAATCATCAGGAGAAATACTCTTGATAATTTCGTAGCTTATTCTCATGGTTCTTACATAGTGCTCAATTGGGGCACGAAGTATATATTCACAAGGGTCTGGATCTCTATCCCACCAGTTACCAACAGGATCCCCTGGAGGTCTCCAAGCTGTATTAAACGTTACATCAAATCCTGGTTCGTTCCATATTTCCCAAAACTTGATATACTCTGTATAGTTTGTTACTACTTCGTAAAGATAAGCAGCGTAGTAATTGTCCTCGTTATAAGGAGTACCATCTAATCCATCGTCCCAAATAGGTTCGTATAAATTGGCAAACATTACTGACTGGGCGCCACAACCAGCATAGGATTGCTGATCTCTTGTCTCCTCTGATGGGAAACCAACAAAACAAGTCAGGTCTTTTAGTCCTAAATTGTCGTAGTGTTCAAAAGTTTCTTTTCTAATATCAATACCATACTTCTCAATAAAGAAACCTGGCAAAGAAGGTCTGATCGCCTTAGCACCAGCTCCAATAGTACCAGCAGCCGGATTACCAGCAGCAATATTCGCAAGATCTTCATCAGTATAATTAGCACTGTCGTCTTGAAATCCTAAGTTAGTACCAGGACGAAAAAAATCAGTGTAAGGAGTTACCTGATCATTTGCTGTAAAATTCACTTGCGCTTGCAGTGACGCAAATAGAAAAAACGATACACAGGAAAGTATAATCCTATTCATAGTTATAATTTGAATTAAATAAATTAATAATTTATTAAAATAAATACTTGTCAATAAATCTAGCGTATAATAAATACAGAATGAATTCGCTAGCTCAGGG
>CAYZUW010000163.1:0-9122 GCA_964481325.1 uncultured Saprospiraceae bacterium | reverse complement strand
GTAGAAGAGTTGGCTTTACCTCCAGTAAAGATTCACTGTTCTGTATTGGCTGAAGATGCTATCAAAGGTGCGATTAAGGATTACCAAGAGAAGAATGGCTTGGAAGTTACTGCTGAAATCAAAGCGCACTAGAAAATTATTGATTTGTTTATGCGTTGGTTATTCGTTGATTTGTTGATGCGTTAATTTGTTTCTGGAGAATACGAATTAACAAAAAACAAATTAACAAGACAGAAATTTTAAACTGAAAAGCAATGCTGTATTTCAGCAGTTTTAAGAATTGAAAAAAAGAAGGTATAAAAAATGTTATTTGTAGCAGATAGTGCGAAAGAAAGAGTGATGGAGATCGTCGAGCAGAAGAATTTGTCTGAAGATTATTTCATCAGAGTATCGGTCACCAGTGGTGGCTGCTCAGGTCTTAGCTACGTGATGGATTTTGACAATGAATCTCAGCCTAATGATCAAGTATTCGAGGACAATGGAATGAAGGTCGTTACCGACTTGAAATCCTTTTTATACCTCTGCAATACCACGTTAGAATTTTCTGGTGGATTAAACGGGAAGGGTTTTTATTTCAATAATCCGAATGCAAGTAGAGAATGTGGCTGCGGTGAATCTTTCGCTGTGTAGTCATTTAAGATAAAACAATAAACAAAAATTGAAAGGTCTTCTCTTGTTGGGGAAGGTCTTTTTTGGTTGGGGGAATAGAAAATAAATGTATCCTGATAGACATAATTTAGATTCTTTCCGTTTACTAAATAAGAGTCAACTTTTTTGCTCTGCAAAATTTAGACAAAACCTATTCTAATACCAGTCGCGTCTGAGAATGTCGTATATATTTTGACAGAATTTCTCAAGCTCGGCGTTAAAAATACTCACGATAGCTAAGGATATCTCTGCGTTTTTTGCCTTGATCTTAAAAAATTCTTTTCAAAATCTAACCGACATCTTCAAATGCAAATGGTATAAACCAAACACCTATCATTCAAAAGAATACATCTAGGAACGAGCAATAAGAATACCCTCGCCTCCTTCTGCGCTCACCCACGGCCTATACTTCCTAAACTCCCAAATCATAAACCCAAACACAGCTAAGTATTCAAGCAATACCACCCATAGATTTTCGTGATATTCTCCTCCTGAGTAATTGACATAGGTCAGCATGATTAAACCTGACCATAGGATTGGAAAACGATAAGGCGTAAACAAGCACATTACCACAGGCATGATTACATACCAAGGATGAATAGTCTGAGCAAAAATTAAATAGAAAGTAAATACCAAAAGACTAGTCAACATCCAGTTCTCAACGCGCTGGTTCTTTCTGAAGAATGTCTCAAATAGTATGAAGCAAACCGTTAGAATTGAAAAAATAGGACCTGTATATAGAATGAGGTTGTATCCGAGTGTGGCTTGAGAAATTTCTCTGATAAAAAAATGAATGCTAGCGTTGAATTCAAATTTTCTAAAATATAAATCTAAGCTATTCCCAAAATTGTTCAAGAAGGTCTCACTCACTAATGGCGCAAACAAAAGCAAAACGATGATGCCGCAAATCAAGCTGAAGATAAATGTCTTTTTAAATTTCAACCTTTTCAAGAGGGTTGGTAAAAACATTAATGGTAAAAGTTTGCTCGCTATCGACAGCCCTATCGCGATGGCAGCATAGGTAAGTTTATTCCTAAGTAATAGATAAAATGCCAACACAAAGAAAAATACCATAGCTCCCTCAAAGTGCAAATTGCCCATCACTTCTATTATGACTAAGGGATTTAAAGCGTACCAAAGCACATTTTTGGAAGGCAGAGAAAGCTGCACTAATATCAGTGGAATAATCACCATTGTTCCTATCTCACAAGCCAACAAAAAAACCTTCATAACTACAGAAGAAACAAGCAGATTGTCCCCTGCCATACTCACTGCACCAGCAAAAACCGTTTGCGCTACAGGTGGATAGATGGTGAAATAATCTGGAGAGTTAAGCTCGTTATACAAGGCTTGGTTGATACCAGGAATAGAAAAATTTGCATTGAGATAATGACTGGGCAACTGCTCAAATGGATTGACCCCCGATACAATTAATCGTCCATCCCAAACAAATCGATAAATATCGTCACTCAAATTCGGAAAGGCAAAAAGAAGTATGAACCGAACGGCTATCCCTACTCCCACCCAAAAGAGCACTTGCGCTTTTGGCTCAGCTTGATGACTAACGTACAGGTAAAGTAAAAAGGAAGGAATGAATAGTCCCGCAATAAGTCCAAAGTCAGACTGACTAGGGTAGTATCCCAAAGCGACTATTAGTCCAATAAAAAGTATGGCTAAAGGGAAACGTGCCCGATGCAGAAGTGAATTACTCGTGGTCTCCATTTTTAATACTTATGGATTTATTTGAAACTGTAGTGTCTGACAGAGTAGAAACATATCGTACCAAAGCCAATCGCCAATAATGCATGGAAGAAAACAAAAGTCGTATTTTGTAAATACATTCCTGCAGCTACGCCTCCGACAAAGTATATGGCAAGTATACCCTCAAAAATCGTCGTCCATGGCAATTTCTTAGGCAAGTAGTTCGTCTTTTGAAAGGAATCCTTAATCGTCTTGATATTGAACTTAGGTGTTCTGATGAAGGGTGACTTCTTTCCTCTGTACCCCTGCAAAACAGCTATCGTATTGTGTAGAGACAGTCCCATAGACAGGGATAAGAACACAGGGAATAGCAATACAAATTTGAGTAAAGTTTTGATATAGCTCTTTCGATTGAGTTCTGCTTCCACATTGGCTACATAGTAGACAGCGATAACAGAAAACATAGAGATTAGAAATACCGCAAAATACTTCACGTCCACTACTATAGTTTCCAATAGAAACACCAATGGTACACTCACTAAGCCCGCTAAAAGTATAAAAAGGAATACCCCACTAGACATCAAATGAGAAGTAGCTTGTAGCTTTTGAGAAAAACGCAAATCAGATTTCCACACTTGAGGAAGCAGCTTTCTAGCATTCTCAGCGCCTCCTTTCATCCATCTGAATTGCTGTGACTTGAGGCCATTCATTTCAGCAGGTAGTTCTGCAGGAGAACCAAATTTTTCTAAGTACTTTATTTCCCAACCCTTCATCTGAGCTCTGTAACTCAAATCAAGATCCTCTGTCAAGGTATCCGCTGCCCAACCGCCAGCGTCATCGATGCACTGCTTTCTCCACACCCCTGCCGTGCCGTTAAATTGCAATAAGTAATTTCCAGCCTTTCTTCCCGTCTGCTCTACAGTGAAGTGTACATTCAATTGCAAAGCCTGTAGCTTGGTGATGATGGAATAGTTTTGATTGATGTGCTCCCACCGCGTTTGCACTACCCCTACTTTTTCATTTTCGAAAAGGGGGATAGTTGCTTTCAAAAAATCTTTTCTAGGCAAAAAGTCCGCATCAAAAATAGCTAAGTAGTCTCCCTTAGCTAGGGTATTGGCATGCTTTAGTGCACCCGCTTTGTAGCCTACACGATCTGCTCTTTGCACCATCTTGATATCAAATCCTTTGGCGCTATATTCGTCTACCTTCTTTTGAGAGATAGCCACCGTTTCATCTGTTGAGTCATCGATGATTTGTATTTCAAATTTATCCTTTGGATAGTCAAATTCGCAAATCTTATCTATCAAGCGTTCCACAACGTACATTTCGTTGAATATGGGAAGCTGAATGGTCACAAATGGCCAGTCATAATTTTTTGTATTTCTTTCGGGAAGCCGATTAGATTTCGACTGTTTAAGGTAATGATACAACAGATTGAGCTGGCTCAAGCAGTATACGGTAATATACAGCAATGCGAAAACGTAGATAGAAAGTATAAAATAAGCCACTTTGTATATATTAATTATATCAATTTAAAAATCGTCCAAATAATCTTATGGCCTGCTAAGATAGTACCTTTTATGGTACCACTTACCTTAGACACACCAATTCTCTTGCGATAATTCACCGCTACTTCTGTACACCTTAGTTTATATTTAGCGGCTTTGACTTGCATTTCTACAGTCCATCCAAAATCACGGTCTTGCATATCCAAATCCATGAGCTTTTGGTACGTTATAGCTCTAAATGGCCCCAAATCGGTAAAGGTGTATTTATAGAAGAATTTAATCAGAGTTGTTGCCAACCAGTTGCCAAATATTTGTTGAGGCATCATGGAGCCAGATTCCAGTTGGCCTAAAGCTCTAGAGCCTATAACCAAGTCTACATCCTCTTCAACTATTGGCTTTACCAAATCTATTAACTCCTCGGGGTGATCTGAGTAGTCTCCGTCCAAAAAAACCACAATGTCGGGAGAAATACTTTTTTGCTTTATATAAGAGATTCCTTCCAGGCAAGCACTTCCGTATCCCTTTTCAGCGGCTAAGACAACAGTAGCCCCATGTTCTTTGGCTACCATTTCTGTATTATCTGTGCTAGCGTTGTTGCAGACTATAACTTCCCTTACCACCTGGCTAGGTATATCATTTAAAACCATCCCTATAGAAGACTCCTCATTATAAGCAGGTATGATTACGTCTATTAAGGGTTCTTTAGGCAAATCTATGAATGTTTAAATGCTTTAAAAAGATGTACATCGCTGAATATCAATGATTAATGTACGTCTTTACATAGTTTAGTAATTTGTATAACCTTGCTTATGCTTGTTATCTCTTACTTAATCAAATAGTAAATAAGCTAAATTATAACAAGTGTACAACCCTAACTTTGTTTGGTCAACGAAATTACACTTTTATATTTACTTTTGAAGGCTGATACTTTAATGTACATTGCGAGACGACAACTGGGAAAAGAACAAAAATAATAGCATTTTGTTAAAATATGCCGTTCTACAGAATTGTTATTATATCATTCGAATTAGACTAGTTTTTAGTATAAGCCAACAATGTTACTTTTGTAATCTATGCAGATAAAAAACAAATCCGTATTTATTCCCTTATTTCTTTTTATGGGTCTTATTATAGGCCTCTCTAGCTCCTGTAGGCGTGATGTAGATTTTATAACAGATAATTCCGCTAATATTGAGTTTTCCCTAGATACGATGCGATTTGACACTGTATTTACTACTTTAGGCTCAGCCACTAGGATCCTCAAGGTGTATAATCGAAACGATCAGCCTATTATGATCAGCAGCATTGAGCTAGACGGAAGGAGCAATACACGCTTTCGGTTCAATGTGGATGGTATAGCGGCTGAGTCTTTTGCCGATGTGCGCATTCCCGCTGAAGATAGTATATATGTTTTTGGAGAAGTGACTATAGATCCAGATCAGCCGCTTTCCGTGAGCCCCTTTGTGATCAATGATGATTTAGTCTTTGAGACCAATGGCAATATTCAACGAGTCACCCTTGAGGCTTTTGGTCAAAACGCCAATTATGTGACGCCTCCTACTTTTGCTGGTGAAATTTCTCTATTGAGTTGTCAGAACGAATCCATCCGTTGGGACGACCCTAAGCCATACGTTATTTACGGAGTACTAGTGATTGATAGTTGCCAGCTTATTTTGCCTGCAGGTACGGATATATTTGTACATGGCGGTATCGCTAGGACAGATGGTGAGGATGGACAGGACCCGATTATTTTCAATGACGGCATCATCTTTTTTGCACAAAATGGTCGTATACTTTCAGAAGGGACTTTGGGAGATCCTGTCACCATACAAGGAGACCGACTAGAAGACGAATTTGCCGACGTGCCGGGTCAGTGGGCCGGGGTGCGTTTTAGCGCAGGGAGTAGAGGCAATTTTATGCGCAATACCACTATAAAAAATTCTATTATTGGGGCTAGAGTAGACTCTGCCGCAAATTTGATTGTGGAAGATTGCCAGTTTTTCAACACCGCAGGCGCAGGAATGATAGGATTGCATAGTCAGATTAAAGCGACCAATTCTCTGTTCTATAACAACGGTGGCAATGCAGTCCAATTGGAATATGGCGGAACTTACGATTTTGACTATTGCACTTTAGCGAGTTATGGAGTAGACGCCTCCGCTTTGCGAGCCACCAATGTTTTTTGCCTCGACCAGTTCTGCGGAAATTTTAGAATCAATCCACTTGACGCCACTTTTAGAAACTGTATCATATTTGGGTCTCGTGACGACGAAATCGATTTGTTTAATCGTATCCCAGAAGAAGATCCCAATTTCTTTCAATATAGACTGCAAAACTGTTTGGTACGCGTCAACGACTTACCTACAGAAGAATTCTATACCGACTTTTTTGATCGCTGTGCCCCATGTCTCAATGGTGCACCTACAGACTCGCTTTTTGTAAGTGTAGCAGAAAATGATTTTCACCTAGACACTATGTCGATGGCAGAGATGAATGCAACTCCTTTGGCAAATGTGTTTTTAGATTTAGACGGTCAGCAGCGCGATGCTACTTCGCCTGATATCGGTTGCTATGAATTCATTGGTCAATGATGCCAACGATTTCCATTGTCGGTTGCGGCTGGATGGGCTGGCCTATTGCTAAGTACCTCACTCTAAATAATTATACCATAAAAGGCAGCACCACTTCCCCTTCCAAATTGGCACTCCTCGAAGCAGATGGCATACTGCCTTTTTTATTTAATCTCGACTCAGATCCTGTTCCAGAAGGGTTGCTAGATAGCGATATTTTATTCATAAATTTTCCACCAGGTCGCGGGGCTGAAGGTGTATTAGATCGATATGCACGACGTATTCAAAAAATCATTGAAGCTGCAAAAAAACAAAAAGTAGAAAAGATTATTTTTGCCAGTAGCACAGGGGTATATGCAGGAAGCGAAACGAAGCCTATGGTAGACGAAAACGACACACCACAACCTTTGCGCACTTCCGCACAAGCGATGTGGAATGCAGAACAAACCCTCGCCAAGTCATTCGAGCAATTAACTGTTTTGCGATTTGCCGGACTCGTTGGTGCGGGCCGAAAAGCGTCCAATTTTCTCGCAGGCAAATCCAATTTGCCCAACCCCAATCACGCGGTCAATTTAGTCCACCTCGAAGATTGCATCGCCATTATCACTATCATCATTCAAAAGGATATTTGGGGCAAGACCTACAATGTAGTCGCAGATGAGCATCCTTCCCGTCAAGATTTGTACACCCATTTATCGTCCGAGGCTGGCCTTACACCACCTACTTTTTCAGAGCAAGTCACCCGTCCAGACAAGATAGTTTCTAATCAGAAATTGAAGCAAGATTTAGGATATCAATTTATACATTCCGATCCACGATATTTTCCAGATTAGCAATATATTGATTTGGGGCCATCACGATCCCTGAAAAAGGGACGTGACCACGTCGTCCGTTCTATCCCATTTTTTGCCAGGGGGCAAAAAAAGGGATGCCACTTCCACCGTTTGTCCTGACGCACTCCGTGCTCTATGCTGTATGCCTTCGGCAGTCGCGAAAATGATTATGGAGATGAGCGAATTATTCTAGGAAGTTGTAAGTTAAATTGCAGAACCCAGTATTCATGATTGAATTATTTTGACCTCAAACCAATTTGTTTATCTTAGCAATCAAAGTCTATGCTCTTAAACAAAAATAAATGAGAAGTCTACTTATCCTTTTGGTGTTCTTTTATTTTCAGACAAATATTTTTAGCCAAGACACCTTTAGTAAAATTTTTAATTTACAAGGAGACCTTCCTAGTTTAGGGACTCATTTTCAAATAATGGATAATGAGCTTCTGGTATTATCTAGTCAATTGTGTCTGGATGACAATGGTAAGGCGATTGATTGTACAGGGATTTATAAAATGGATTTTAAAGGCGAAATACTGGATGTACAAAATATTAAAAATTTTAAAATAACTCGAGGAGACAAAACAATTATTGAAAGGGATTCATTGTTCTTGATGGTTGACGATTCTGTAGAAGGAAGGAACAAAATTAATCTCCTCAAATTGCCTTTAAATTCGACGGAATTTGAGCAACTTGATTTTCGTTTTGATCTTGACAAGCGATATGTAAGTAGCGGTATGATTAAATTTAACAATAGCATATATGGATATGGTTATTTTGCTGATTTGGTCGACTTCGTGAATATCGGCTTTGTACAAAAATGGTCTGATGGTTTCAAAGAAGATTTAGGACATTGGAATTTTGAAAGAGAAATGAGGGTTAGAATTGGCGATATCAGACCTACCTTAGATAGTAATTTGATAATGATACTAACTAAAACTAGAGCTGGTCCTTATGGTGGCCCACCCTTACATCTCATTAAGATAGATACGCTAGGAAATACTTTAAAGGAAATAGAAATGGAGTGCAGTGGGGGTAATTTAGTCTATAATCTTGAAATAAGCAGTGAAGATATAGTCTATTTTGCTTGTCCAGAATCTTCTCTTACGACCATAATCAAAATGAATACAGACCTTGATTCTATATATTGGGAATTAGAGTTTCCAACTTCTAATGCTTTAGGTCCAAATCAAAAGTATGAGATAACGGAAATACTAGAATCGAGTAATGGAGATATTTTGATTGGAGGAGAGGTGAATTATATTCACTTAGATCAAGAAAGAGTGATTAGTAGTTATGTTACAAGAATTAGTCGTGATGGAGAAATACTTTGGTTTAAAATATTGACTCATAGCAATCCTGTTTCAAATGTTTTTAGTACAAACTTTAGTGATTCATATCTAGCCGAAATAAAAGAATTACCTGATGGCAGAATAGTAGGCATTGGTTCTGTGTGGCAGGATTTAGAGGCGGGGGCTTTGAGCCAAGAGCTTTGGATGATAGTCATAGATGAAAATGGATGTATAGAAAATTTTGATTGTAAAGACGATATATATGTGCTTGATACTGGAGAGTCGTTTCAGTTGAGTACAAGTGTATCTAAATTGCCTGCACTAGGTGAGAAGAAATTTCATCCCAATCCAGTCAAAGATATTTTATACACCAGCTTAGAAAATGAATTTGAGTACAGTATCCAAAACATACAAGGCCAAAAAGTATTAAACGGACATGCGATTTCAGAGATTGACGTAAATGACCTTCCAGATGGCATTTACTTTATCCAGATTCAAGACAAAGACAATCTTTATCAAGCCCAAAAATTTGTAAAGCTATGAATTTCAAACTATTATTTTCATTCGTATTGA
>CAYZUW010000162.1:0-9157 GCA_964481325.1 uncultured Saprospiraceae bacterium | reverse complement strand
CTATCCTCCATACTAGTTTCGGAACGCTTATCATCAGTTCTTCCTCCTCTTTCCGTCATTCTAGTTGTTGCTACCTCTTCTATTATTTTAGGAATTGTATCTGCTTGTGAAGCCCAAACTCCTGTACAAGTCATATCGCCAATAGTACGACATCTAACCATCACTTCTTTTACAACTTCTGTAGGTTTTCTTTCTATGATCGGAGTATCAGCCAATAGAACACCGTCTCTTTCAAATACTTTCCGCTTATGCGCAAAATATAAATTTGGAAGAGGCACTTCCTCCATAGCTAGATATTGCCATACATCCAATTCTGTCCAATTAGAAATTGGGAATACTCTAAAGTGTTCTCCAAACTTTTTCTTGCCATTAAAGAGGTTCCACAATTCTGGACGCTGATTTTTTGGATCCCATTGACCAAACTCATCTCTATGAGAGAAGAACCTCTCCTTTGCTCTAGCTTTTTCTTCATCCCTTCTAGCTCCACCTAAGGCAGCGTCAAATTTGCCTTTCTCCAATTCGTCAAGAAGTACAGCAGTTTGCAAACCATTCCGACTTGCATTCACTCCAGTCTCTTCTGTGACCATTCCATTCTTAATAGCTTCATCTACAGATCCGACGATTAGACGAGCTCCCATTTTTTCAACAAGATCATCTCTGAACTTTATAGTTTCAGGAAAGTTGTGACCCGTGTCCACATGAAGCAATGGAAAAGGAATCCTTGCAGGATAAAATGCTTTTTGAGCAAGATAAACCATGAGTATAGAATCCTTACCGCCTGAAAACATTAGTACAGGATTTTCAAATTGAGCAGCTACTTCTCGCAATATGAAGATGGACTCAGATTCTAATTCTTTTAAGTGATTTAGTTGATAATTCATTACTTATATATTTTATCCAATTTTTATCATCGGATTTATTTTATCTAATATCTGTTGACTTGATTCTTCCACTGTTAATTTTTCAGTAAGAATTTCTATGTCAGGATTTTGGGGTGCCTCATAAGGAGAATCGATTCCAGTAAATCCCTTAATCTCCCCAGCCCTCGCTTTTTTGTACAATCCTTTTACATCTCTCGCCTCACAAATTTCCAAAGGTGTATTTATAAATACCTCCACAAAATTCTCTTCACCAATTATTGAGCGGGCAAAATTACGAATTTCTATGGTAGGAGATATAAAAGAACAGATAGTTATTATACCCGAATTAAGGTATAATGTTGCTACTTCTGCAATTCTTCGAATATTTTCAGTCCTATCTTCTATACTAAAGCCAAGATTGTTGTTGATACCTGCTCTTATATTGTCTCCATCTAAGACTTGAGGAAAGAAACCAGAATTGTACAGCTGTCGTTCTAAGTCTTGAGCAATGGTTGATTTTCCAGATCCAGACAGCCCTGTCAACCATAGTACCTTTGCATTTTGACCCAGTCGTTTTTCTCTGTCATTCTTACTGAGTAAGCGATCGAATATTGGATGTATATTTTCTTGCGGCATTCTTAGTTTTTAGGTTTTATACCGAACATTTTTCTAATCCCGCCCCTTGGGACTAATTGCCAGGCACGTTCATGCATATAATATAATAGGATTTTTATGACGAATTCCATTGCACCCAGTTCTAGTGCAAAGCTAATATCACCAGTTTTCCAGTATGCTAATGCAATTATGGTTGCCGTAGCAACACATCTCCAACTGAGTCCTTTAAGTATACTCCGTAAGTGTGATTCTTTTTGGCTCATTATTTCTTTCTTCTAAATTATATAGGGGACTGCCCTTTGCCTACAAAACCTTCACGCCTAAGCTTTGCTGATTTGAAGGCTCAGTGCCGCTATGTTCCGGAGCTCGCTATTCGCTCGGCCCCTCGTACCTCGGGTCTGACACTACCGATAGCTTCTATCGGCAGTGTCCCTCCTGCACAGCGCTAGTCCATTTTTTGATTAAGATCGTTGTATTATCAATTGAAATTTATTTTTTGTGTGAGGGATAGTAAGGATGGCTCATTTAGAGCCAGTCTCGATTTTTTTATCGAGACCTAGTCCTGGATAGCCCGACGCTGGACTCCGCTTTTTTGCGGATTTCAGCGGCACACCCAAACCTATATTGTTATCTACCAAAGTCATCTTGCACACGCACTATATCATCTTCATTTGATGGATTATTGGGATCTGTATGTTGCCAGATTTCTGCAATAACTCCCCATTCTTCTAACCCGACTAATCTGTGGCGTTCTCCTTTCTGAAGCTTTATCACATCATGCAATTTCTTCACCTGCACTTCTCCTTGCTTATCGGTGTCACTAATGATTACACCCGCTTTATTTTTGATTACTTTCCATATCTCACTACGTCTATGATGATACTGCCAACTCAATTTCTTTTTCGGTTCGACCATCAAAATTTTTGGACTCAATTTGCGTTTGCCTACTTCTATACTCTGGGCATGGTCTGCAAAAAAAGTATCGACAAATTTTTGCGTTTGTGATTCATCGATAACCAGAAAACCACCCCAAGGTCTATGCATATCTGTAGACACAATCTTAAATCCTTTTCCTTGTATCTCATTTATTATAGACTGGAATAAGGCAGGCCTGCTAATAGTTTTGATTTGTGTATTCATAATTGATGTATCTTCTTTACAATTTCAGATTTCGTATTATGTACGGCTTCGCCGACGATAAGTCGCAAGGACTTAATCTCCAAATAATTTGTATTTACTATTTTAATAATAGTTTATAAGTATTAAGTGCAAATTGCTTACGCGATTTGCACTATTGTATTTATTCTTCGCAAATTTTCTGGACGCACATGCATACGCATCTGGTACCCCAACATTTCTAATTCAACCAGAAAATTATATTTTGATTCTTGGCTAATAAACTTACCTTTCAAACCACTCAAACCTCCTGCTATTACTTCGATTGCTTCACCTTTGTCCATATTGAAAACACCCGCTTCCACGTCTACTTGTGCTCCAATGATACATCGAATTATTTCTATTTCTTGATCTGGAATGGCCAATAAATTTCGACCAATTTTGATGAACTTTAAAACATGTTCTGTCTCTAAAACTGGGACATATTTTGCTTTTGTAATACGAACAAAAACAAAACAATTAAACAAAGGAAGTTCTACTGTCTTCTGCTTTCGTGCATACTGTTTTCTGATTTTTTGCAAAGGAAGAAAAACTTCAATTCCCTTCCTGTCAAGAAGATTAGCAACAATCTTTTCCCGCTTGTACCCAGTATATACTGCGAACCATTTCGCTTGATTTTCGTCAAGATGATTTTCTGCTATGCTAATACTTGAATTCATAATCTTAAGCCACATGTTTAGACCATATAAGTAATGGTTGAGTTGAAAAATGATTCAGCCCTAACTGTTCCAGTTCTGCTTTTTGATATATGATGTATCGGATTTTTCTTTTAATGAGCTTTTCTACTTTTTCAATTAATTGAGTAAGATAATTTTTATCAATGTCGCCTATAAAAATCAAATCGATAATTTGACTGTCTATCCCTTTTGCGAATGTCCCCGTGAGATACACTTCATCCAAATCTCCCATACGCTCAGCAACCGTATGGATGACCTTATCAATCCCTACATGCTTCAAGATTAAATTGTGGATGTCTTTAAATAAAGGGTGAGCAGTATTGGCGGTAAATATCTTTTTATTACCCTTAAGGCTTGATTTCAGCATATCCGCTTTTTCTAAGCGGTTCAGTTCTAGTCGAATAGCATTGGATGAATCCCCAAACTCACTTTCTAAGCCCCTTAGATATGAGGTGGTCTTGCTATTGAGAAAGAACTTCAACAGCAGTTTTATTCGTGTTTTGTTTGAAATAAGTGTTTCAATCATGTCATCGAAAGGAATGAGTAGCAAATCTACTCAATATAAAGCATATATACCATGTATTTATGGGTAATTTTATTACTCCTATTATAATTTATGCTAATGTGTCCCGCAATATCCTTCGGCTTATTATAAAGAAAGCCCCTAAAAACCCGCCTATTATGCACGCAATGATTAGGTTTTTCACTAGCGAGGACTTTGAAGGTTCAATTGGCGATAAAGGATAATCTATGATTTGCACTACTGGAGTTTGATCATTGAGCGAAAATTCCGCTATTTCTTTCTGTTCAACTACTTTAGCGTAGGCCAGTCCTAGCATTCTTACTGATTGTTCCAGTCTAGCCTGTTTGACTTGATCTGTTCTCGCATAAAGATTTCTGTTGGTATCTAGAAAATTAGCCAAACTATATTCAGCGGAGCGAAGTTCTGTTTCTAATGAGTCCGCTTTAGCAGTTATGATGTTGTAAGTATTCTGTTGTTTCTCAACAGCTTGGTCTACATAGTACTTACTAAGATAGGCATATAGTTCTTCTAGAATTCGAATGCTGAACTGCTCATCTTTAGACTTGAAGCTAAGCTCCATGATCCCAGTTAGTTCATTAATTGAACTATTCAATAAAGGGTTGATCCCTTTGTCTGCATTTCCTATGAATGAGCTATGAATATATTTAAGTGCGGTATTTTCTTCAAGACTAAAAATACTTAGGCTGTCATGCGTGAATAAGAAACTACTAAGATCTATTGAATTGATATCCTCTGCCCAATGACTATGGAGATCGTGGATGTTTATAAAGTGGTTTGCAAAGTAGTCCTCTTGGCCATTTAGATTTACCTTTTTGAGAATTACATTTTGAATGATTTTTCTAGATTTCGCGAGCGTCAGCATTTTTTCTAGATTATAATCACCCCCAGGTGTCCCTCCAAACCCAAAACTTCCTAGGACACTTGATACTCCACCTAGACCACCACCTCCTTCATTTTCATTGACCATAAATGTCAATTCAGCGGTATAAGCCTTTTCAAATTTGAAATGTTTATAAAGGAAAAATGCAAGGATAGGAATACAGAATAGAATAATCAAATACCAATTTTTCCACAACTCATCCCAAAATCCTTTAAGTTTTAGAATCAGCTCTTTCAGCGATATTTCATCGTTATAGTGTCCTTCTGCATTCTTATTAGGAGCATGCTCGCTCATAGTTGACATATATTATATATACAAATGTAGAAATATAATTCTTATGTGTTATACAATGGTTCGGTAATTAAATTTTAATTCAGTGATTATAAGTGCATTCAAAATTGGCAGTTCATTTTGTAAAGTGCTAGAAATCACCTTTTTGCTAATAGTTGATTTAAGATTTTCCAAAAATTACCGAGCCATTAAATATATTAGTGTACTTATTTATAATTTAAAACGGGTGCAAGCCACTTTTCTGCTTTTTGTTTGTCCCAAGCTTTTCTGCTCGCGTAGTCTTCTACTTGATCTTGACTAATACTACCCAATCCAAAATACTTTGTATCAGGATGTGCAAAGTACCAACCACTAACTGATGCTGCTGGATACATGGCAAAGCTTTCTGTGAGTTTGATTCCTGTTGCCTTCTCTGCATCCAACAAACCCCAAAGTTTACCTTTTTCTGTATGTTCAGGACAAGCCGGATATCCAGGAGCAGGTCTTATGCCTTTATATTTTTCAGCAATCAGGTCTTCATTTTTCAATGCTTCCTGAGAAGCATAGCCCCAATATTCTCTTCTAACTTTTGCGTGCATGTATTCAGCAGTAGCTTCAGCAAATCTATCGGCTAGTGCTTTTAGCATAATTGAACTGTAATCGTCATTATTAGCTTCGAATTTTTTAATCCATTTTTCTATGCCATGCCCAGCAGAAACTGCAAATGCTCCTATGTAATCCTCTCCTATTCCTTTTGGTGCTACAAAGTCAGCCAAACTCATATTAGGTTTTGAAGCGGCCTTCTTCCTTTGCTGTCTCAAATGGAATAGCTGTTCTTTTAATTCACTTCTAGATTCATCAAGGTAGATTTCAGTAATATCACCATCGACAGCGTTCGCTGGATAGAACCCTATCACAGCATTGGCGCTTATCCATTTTTCCGCTACTATTTTATCCAGCATCTCTTTGGCATCATTGAACAGCTTGGTAGCTTCTGTACCAACAACTTCATCTTTCAATATAGCAGGATATTTTCCAGCTAATTGCCAACTACTAAAGAATGGTGTCCAATCAAGATATGGGACTAAATTTTCAAGGGCTATATTTTCAAAGACCTTATTTCCTATAAAGCTTGGTTTTGGGAAATCATACGCATTCCAGTCAATTTGGTATTTGTTCTTTCTTGCCTCCGCAATAGTAATATACTGCTTACTTACATTTCGATTTTTCCTTTGAACTCTTACTTTTTCATAATCGTCTTTTACTGATTGTAAAAATACAGATTTAGTATCCACATTTTTGCTGAGCAAATTGGAAACAACCCCTACACTTTTACTTGCATCTAGGACATGTATAGTAGGATTAGTATATTCTGGTTCTACTTTAACCGCAGTATGCGTCTTTGAGGTGGTTGCTCCTCCTATTATTAATGGAATCTCCAAACCAAGTCGCTCCATTTCTGATGCTACATAAACCATTTCATCTAATGAAGGTGTTATCAACCCACTAAGTCCTATAACATCTACATTATGTTTTATAGCCTCATCAATAATTTTTTTAGCTGGCACCATGACTCCAAGATCAATAATCTCATAGTTATTACATCCAAGTACTACACCCACTATGTTCTTGCCTATATCATGGACATCCCCTTTTACAGTAGCCATTAGAATTTTTCCTTTTGCTACAGCTCCTTGTTTACTTGCCTCTATATAAGGAGTAAGGATTGCCACCGCTTGTTTCATAACTCGAGCGCTTTTCACTACCTGAGGTAAAAACATCTTTCCTGCACCGAATAGATCTCCCACGATATTCATTCCATCCATTAATGGACCTTCTATCACATCAATGGGATCTGGGTATTTCTGCCTAGCTTCTTCTATATCGTGATTTACAAATTCAGTAATTCCTTTTCTTAATGAATACGATATTCTTTCCTCCACTGTACTTTCTCTCCAAGCTATGTCTTTCTGAATAACTTTTCCTCCAACGTTTTTATAACTTTCCGCCAGATCAGTTAAGCGTTCTGTAGAATCAGGACTCCTATTAAAGAGAACATCTTCCACGGTAGTTAAGAGATCTTTAGGAATCTCTTCGTATACTTCTATCATTCCTGCGTTGACAATCCCCATATCCATTCCTGCTTGAATAGCATGGTATAGAAATGCGGAGTGCATTGCTTCTCTCACTTTATTATTACCTCTAAATGAAAAGGAAATATTACTTACTCCTCCACTGATTTTCACTCCAGGGCATTTGAGTTTTATTTCCTTAGTAGCTTCAATGAAGTTGACGGCATAGTTGTTATGTTCTTCTATACCCGTAGCGACAGCAAATATATTTGGATCAAAAATGATATCCTCAGGTTTAAACCCAACTTTTTCAGTCAACACTTTAAAGGCACGGTGACATATTTCTACTTTACGTTCTTTAGTATCCGCTTGACCTTCTTCATCAAAAGCCATGACCACAGCCGCTGCACCAAATCTTCTTACTATAGTTGCTTGTCTTATAAACTCTTCCTCTCCTTCTTTGAGTGATATACTATTGACAATACATTTTCCTTGTACACATTTTAAGCCTGCTTCAATGATGTCAAATTTTGAAGAATCTATCATTATTGGAAGCTTAGCGATATCTGGTTCTGACATGATTAGATTCAGAAACTTGACCATCATATTTTTACTATCCAGCAATCCTTCGTCCATGTTGACATCGATGACTTGTGCACCGGCTTCCACTTGTTGTCTTGCCACAGAAAGTGCTTCCGCTAACTTCTCTTCTTTGATGAGTCTGGCAAATTTTTTAGAGCCCGTAACGTTTGTCCTTTCTCCTACATTGATAAAATTGGTATTCGGACGTATGATTAGTGGCTCCAGTCCTGAAAGTTGTGTATACTTCTTACCTAAAGCTTTCTTACGAGGAGCTAAATCTACCACAGCTTCTGCCATGGCTTTAATATGGTCAGGAGTTGTACCGCAGCAACCACCAACTATATTTACAAAACCACTATTGGCAAAATCTTCAATATGCGTTTTCATTTCAGCAGCCATCTGATCATACTCGCCAAATTCGTTGGGTAAACCTGCATTTGGATAAGCGCTTATATAATTAGGTGCATTTTTTGAAAGCACTTCTATATAAGGTCTCATTTCTTCAGCCCCTAAAGCACAATTCAAGCCGATACTTAATAAAGGTATATGACTTACAGAAATTAGGAAAGCTTCTACTGTTTGACCAGACAAGGTTCTTCCACTTGCATCAGTGATAGTACCCGATATCATGATGGGAAGGGATACATTTCGTTCTGTCATTAATTCATCGATAGCATACAAAGCCGCTTTAGCATTGAGCGTATCAAAAATGGTCTCTGCTAAGAATATATCCACTCCCCCATCGAGCAATCCCTTTGCCTGCTCATAGTAGGCATCCTTTAGTTCATCGAAGGAAACGGCTCTATATCCAGGGTCGTTTACATCAGGTGACATGGATAAGGTTCTATTGGTTGGTCCAAAGGCGCCTGCTACAAATCTTGGCTTGGATGGATTCATTGCAGTATATTCTTGGGCAGCTTCCTTGGCGAGTTTTGCAGATTCAAAGTTAATCGCATAGGCTTGATCCTGCATATCATAATCCATTTGAGCGATTGAGGTCGCACTAAATGTATTGGTTTCTATGATATCTGCTCCCGCTTCTAGATATTCTTTGTGTATCTCCTTTATTATATCGGGTTGGGTAATGGAGAGAATATCATTATTTCCTTGAATATCTAAATGGTGGTTTTTGAATTGAGTCCCTCGAAATGCTTTTTCATCGAGTTTATAGCGTTGTACCATAGTACCCATGGCGCCATCTAGTACCATTATTCTTTTGCTTAGAATCTCTTCTAATCTTCTTTGTTCTCCTGCCATGGCATTAGTGCTTTTTTTGAAAGCGTAAATTAGCCTTCTATTAACAAAAAAGCTATTTCTCTACAAAGAGAAATAGCTTTTTAACTATTATTTAAAACTTAAGCCTTGAGTCCACTCCGGAAACTAGCGGATTGCAAAAATGGACTATTTTGAATGAGATTTTTTATTCTCGAAATTCAGTGATGCCTGAGCATCAGTGGATTGAGAAAATGGAAAATATCGCC
>CAYZUW010000161.1:0-9218 GCA_964481325.1 uncultured Saprospiraceae bacterium | reverse complement strand
TCTCTCTGCATAAGCTGTACGGTAGACTTGGGAAAATACTTTCGGATATCTCCTAACCAGCGATTGACATTGGGTGCAGATTTGCCAAGGCCTCCTTTTCGATCTGGCTGCTCATCATAGAGTGCCTCCATGACATTATCCATTCCTTGCTCTAGGCTGCCCTGCTCTAAGTCATCTTCACCAGCTTCTGAATCGTCCTTACCTAGGATGAGTCGCCATTTTTTCTGTTTTTCCATTCTACTATGGTTCGGTAATTAAGTTTTAAACGCTGACAATCAGGATATTATAACTACTTGCACAAACTCTAATAATCGCTTGACAAGCAAGTATATACTGCTGGCCGATTTATATTTTTTCGAAAATTACCGAGCCATTAAATTATATAATACTTAGCTATTGCCTATATCCATGGGATTGGTGTACTTTTACTATGTAGAATACTTGTGTCTGGATTGTGTTTGTCTATCCTACGCAGTATCGAAGGTAATTAATTGAGTCCACTCCGAATACTCATGGAACCCGAAAATGTCTCTTTTGGCGATATTTTTTGTAATCCACTAGCTTCCAGAGTGAACTCATAAAATAAGAAATCAAAATTTTTGGCTCGGCGAAATTCGGCAGGTATTGAAGGTATAGACTGGGTGAGCTTTTCACTCTACTTGAGTCTTGTAGGTGTAGGCTGGTTGATGATCTATACTGTCGGCTATGGAGATGGGTATACTCAGAAGGGGATTGACTTTATTTTGAGAACCTCGGCAGGTAAGCAAGCGCTCATGATAGGTGTGTCTTTAGTGATGTTCTTTTTGCTTACGGTGGTGGAGTGGAAGTTTTGGCGGACAGTGGCTTTTATTATATATGGCTTGTGCATGGCGGGTCTAGTGTTGGTACTTCTTTTTGGTTCTACCATCAAGGGAGCGACCTCCTGGTTTCATTTGCCTGGCGGATTTTCTCTACAACCCTCAGAGTTTGCTAAATTTGGAACTGCGCTAGCGATGGCAGCCTACTTGAGTTCCTATGCGGTGGATCTAAACAATTGGCGAGCGCGACTCAATGCTATGGGTATTTTGGTGTTGCCAATGGTGCTGATCCTTCTCCAACCTGATGCAGGGTCTGCGCTTATATTTATATCTTTTTTCTTGGTTTTGTTTAGAGAAGGGATGCCGGTCGCACCTTATATCATCGGCCTGAGTTTGTTCATTTTGTTTTTGAGTACAATGCTTTTAGGGATTGAATATACTATCCTATGGGTGTTGATGCTGATCACTTTTTTCTTAATCTCTAATCTAAAAAAAGCCAACATTTATTATTTTATGGGATTTGCGCTTTGGTTGGGTGCGATGTTGGCAGCCCTGCAAAATGGTTTTGCGCTTTACGGTTTTATAAGCAGTGGTCTACTGTTGACTGGTTTATGTGTATATCATTGGCTCAATCGCAATATGAGACTTGGCATCGTCTCGCTTTCAAGTGCCATCGTGGCTGTTGGTGTTGTGCTATCCGTCAATTATGCATTCAATAATATCCTCAAACCACATCAGCAAGATAGACTCAATGTATGGCTAAATCCTCAAAAATGCGACCCACAGGGATCGCTTTATAATGTATTGCAGTCCAAATTAGCGATTGGTTCTGGTGGCTTAAAGGGAAAAGGTTTTTTACAAGGCACTTTGACGAAGCTAAACTTTGTGCCTGAGCAGTCTACTGATTTTATCTTTTGTACTATTGGCGAAGAACAGGGCTTTTTGGGAAGTTTGGCCATTATACTTTTGTATATATTTTTCATTTTTAGGTTTACGGTCTTAGCGGAACGGCAGCGAAATGATTTTTCGAGGATGTATATATATAGTATAGCGGGCATTTTATTTATTCATTTTTTTATTAATATCGGGATGACCATGGGGCTAGTACCTATCATTGGTATACCTTTACCTTTCATTAGTTACGGAGGGTCTTCATTGTTGGCGTTTACTATTATGGTCGCCATCGTGCTGAAGCTTGATAGTCATCGATACTCTATATAAGTATATATGCTCAAATTCGAATTAGCATCTAGTGATGCGCATAGCCAGGCGAGAGCAGGCAAAATCACCACAGATCATGGCTCGATAGAGACCCCTATCTTTATGCCTGTAGGTACGATAGGTACCGTCAAGGGAGTTCATCAGCACGAACTGGTCAAAGACATCAAGGCTCAGATCATCTTGGGCAATACCTATCACTTATATCTACGTCCGGGTATAGATATCCTTGAAAAAGCAGGCGGCTTGCACAAATTTATGAATTGGGATGGCCCCATACTCACCGATAGCGGTGGATATCAAGTCTACTCCCTTGGCGAAATCAGGAAGATAAAGCCAGAGGGCGTCACCTTTCGCTCTCACATCGATGGGAGTAAACTATTCTTTTCTCCAGAGATCGCAATAGACATACAGCGTTCTATCGGCGGAGACATAATTATGGCATTTGATGAATGTACGCCCTACCCTTGTGATTATAAGTATGCTAAAAATTCGCTAAAGTTGACCCACAAATGGCTAAAGCGCTGTTGTGATCATTTCGATGCGACCAAACCAAAATACGACTATCAACAAACGTTGATACCTATAGTACAAGGCTCTACCTATACCGATCTGCGCAAGGAGTCTGCTAAGGTGATTGCGGACTTTGACCGTTCTGCGAATGCGATTGGTGGCCTTTCTGTAGGAGAACCGGCGCCTGAAATGTACGCCATGACGGATGTTGTATGCAACGAATTGCCCTGGGAAAAGCCACGTTATCTTATGGGTGTGGGTACCCCAATGAATATATTGGAGTGTATAGCACTAGGTATAGACATGTTTGACTGTGTCCTTCCGAGTAGAAATGCTAGACATGGTTTACTCTACACCTCAGAAGGAATGATCAATATCAAGAACGCTAAATGGAAAGATTGCTTTGACCCTATAGATGCGGATGCTACCACGGAGGTAAGCCGTATACATACAAAAGCGTACTTGAGACATTTGTTTCAATGTAAAGAATTGTTGGCGGGTCAGATCGCCACGATTCACAATTTGGGTTTCTATCTATGGCTAGTTACTACCGCTAGAGAAAAAATAGTAGAAGGTACTTTTGCTGCCTGGAAAACAACAATGGTACAAAATATGAGTAGAAGACTGTAATGCTAAAGAAGTTAGACTTATATATCATCAAGAAATTTTTAGGTTCCTTTGGGTTTACCTTATTGCTATTCACGGTTATATCGGTGGCCATAGACTATAGTACCAAGGTGGAGAAATTTATTGAGAAAGACTGTGTCGCTTCAGAAATCATCTTTGACTACTACGTCAATTTTCTTTGGTATATCAATGGGCTCCTTATCCCCCTTTATGTATTAATAGCCGTAATTTTTTTTACATCTCGGCTAGCATTCAACTCTGAATTCATCTCCATCTTGAATGCGGGGGTCAGTTATCGCAGGATTATGCGCCCATATATGATTGCTGCAGGGATTATTGTCTTTTCTCATTTGTTTGCCAACCACGTTCTAATCCCACATGGCAATAAGGTTCGTCTTGATTTTGAGCATAAATATATATGGACAAGTAATGACAAAATGAAGAAGCGGGACATCCATATGTTCCTTGATCCAGATACAAAAGTCTTTATTCGCCATTTTCGAAAACACGATAAGTATGCTTCTGACCTTCGTCTAGAAAAGTATAAAGATGGAGAGCTTATAGAATACATAAAGTGCAAGAAAGCCACCTGGATGGGGCCGCCAAACAAATGGCAATTGGAGGATTACGAAATAAGGACCTTCGATGGGCTCAAAGAAAGCTTAGTATTGGGGGAACGCGAAAAACTAGATACCGTACTCAATATGGATCCAGATGATTTTGTTCGCTATAAAAACCAAATGGAGATGATGGATACCCCTGATCTGCGTGAATTTATAGCAAGAGAAAAATCACGGGGCCTTGGCAATACGCAAATCTACGCTGTGGAGATCAGCCAAAGAACTGCAGAGCCATTCTCTAGCTTCATATTGGCTTTACTAGGTCTAAGTATTGCTAGTCGTAAAGTACGTGGTGGAATTGGTCTCCATTTAGCCATAGGTATAGGACTTGGAGCGATATACGTTTTCCTTTCTAAGTTTGCAGAGACCTTTGCCGTTAACCTAGATATCTCCCCTGTTTACGCTATCTGGATTCCCAATGTAGTTTATCTCTTCATTACGCTGTATACTTTACGAAAGGCTCAGAAGTAATTTGCAGTCTCATTTTGTTTAACTTTTTGTTTAATCTTTTTGAGTCTACCCTTAAACAAGAATTCACTAATTTACCCTTTCATCCTAAAAATGACGTATATCTAGTCGATTAAAGCGTTTTTCCATGTCACAAGCCCATGTTTTTCAACAATAAAGGGGCAAAAAACTCTTGCTTTCATTTTTTTCTGAAAAAAAAATTTAAAATTAGCGATATTAATATTTTCATAAATTGTTGATTATCAATATCAAATGTCAAAACAAAACACTTTTTGATGTTTTTTTGCCTTTTTTGTTTAAGTTATTTTTGTTTTTGTTTAACATATATTCTATATTTGTTTAACCTTTTACCAAAAAAACAAAATAATATGTCAACAGTAGAATTCACAGCAAAATTTGACCTTCTGTCAGCGTTACTTCATTCGTTTGCGTATAATCTAACTAAGAACAGTGAAGACTCGAAAGACCTCTACCAGGAGACAGCCTTTAGAGCTTTAAAGAATAGAGAAAAATTTAAGCCTGATACTAACTTCAAAGCTTGGTGCTTTACGATTATGAAGAACATCTTCATTAATAACTATCGCAAGAAAGTAAAGCAGAATACCATTATGGATGCTACAGACAATGATTTCTACATCAACTCTGGCAAGAACAATGTTCTGAATTCTGCGGAATCAAATTTGATGACCAATGAGATTGTAGGAATGGTAGACAAACTGGATGACAGTTTGCGTATTCCTTTTATAATGCACTTTCAAGGATTCAAGTATCAAGAAATTTCAGATTACCTAAACCTTCCTTTAGGTACTGTTAAGAGTAGAATATTTTTTGCGCGCAAAGAATTAAAGAATATGCTTGTTTCTCAGTATAATTCTCTTCAAGAGGTAAGAGCGTTTTCGCTTGCCAACCAGTAAAATTTAAATGAACTATAGTTTAGTTCAATAAGAATACATTAAAAAATGGAGCTCGGGATAATATCTCGGCTCCATTTTTTTATTAGCCACCAAGCTTGCATGTGTAGATAGATTATTAAGCCTATCTTCGCTTTTCATGTCGAAAAATGCTCTCACAAACTTTCATCAATATTTACTAGACTGGCATAACCCAGACGACAGACCATTACCTTGGAAGGGTATTAGAGACCCTTATCTTATTTGGCTATCAGAGGTAATACTCCAACAAACTCGAGCAGCACAAGCGACTCCATACTACTACAAACTTACAGAACGATTTCCAACAGTGAAGGCCTTAGCTATCGCACCAATAGACGAACTACTCTCCCTCTGGCAAGGGCTTGGCTACTACTCGCGAGCGCGCAATCTCCACCACAGTGCTCAGATGATTATGGATGAATTTGAGGGAATTTTCCCATCCAAATACAAACAAATCTTATCGCTTAAAGGAGTAGGTAAATATACTGCTGCTGCTATAGGTTCTTTTGCTTTTGACTTGCCATACCCCGTAGTAGATGGTAATGTGATTCGTATCATCAGTCGATACTTCGATGTTGACATGGCAGTCGATAGCACAGAGGGCTTGGCTCAGATACATAGCCTGGTCAATGAAGTTTTTGTGAAGGAAAAGGCAGCTGCTTTTAATCAAGCTATTATGGATTTCGGGGCTACGGTTTGTGTTCCTAAAAATCCAATCTGCGCGTCTTGTCCCTTACAAGCAGATTGCCTCGCCTATGCCAATAGCACGCAAGCAGTCCGCCCTATCAAGACTAAAAAAATTAAGCGTAAAACCAGACATTTTAATTTTGTGTATCTACACACTTCTGACAAAATCTATATCCACAAAAGAACAGATAAAGATATTTGGCAAGGTCTTTATCAATTGCCCTTATTCGAAGGAGAAGTGTATAGCAAAAGAAGAAGCCTCAAAAAGGCTATTGAAAAAGAATGGGGAACTACTTTAGATCTAGAAGCTGTCTTTACGCACAAGCAATTATTGACGCACCAAGTCATCCGTAGCATCATCTGGGAAGCGAAGCTTACCAACACGATATTCGACAAGATTGTGGGTGCTTTGTGGATAAGAAAAGAAGCACTTTCACAGTATGGTTTTCCAAAATCATTAACTTTGTTTTTACAAAAAAAATGCTTAATTTAGATACATAACTCTGTTTAATATTAGAGTTATTAACACAATAAAACGAACGTCATGATTAATAGAGTAACACTTGTAGGTAATTTAGGTAGAGATCCAGAACTGCGGAAACTAGAAAGTGGTGTATCTGTGACTACCTTTTCTATAGCTACCAATGAAAACTATAAAGACAGAGAAGGGAACTGGCAGAAAAAAACAGAATGGCACAACATTGTCTGCTGGAGAAATCTTGCGGAAGGTGTAGAAGCGCGCTTCAAAAAAGGCAACTTAGCCTTTGTAGAAGGTAAACTTTCACATCGCAAATATCAAGATAAAGACGGCAACGATAAGTATATTACTGAAGTCGTGGCTAACACCGTCCGCTTGTTAGAAAAAAGAGATGCGGCTCAAAGAGACACCAATAGTTTGCCTACGGAGGTGCCCGCAACTGGAACTTCTAATACAAGCACAAACACGGATGCCAAAGATGTTAGCGATTTGCCGTTTTAGGATCTAAATTATGCTCTGTGTGGTCGCATCGTATCGTTTAATCTGATAGAAACTACCCATTTTTAGTGGAAAACCCTTTATTCGCAAAAAGCGCTTATGCGCAACTTTAAATATGAAAAATCGTTTTTAATAGGCAATAATCATTTGTTAATTTGGATTCAGAACCCGACAGTCCGTATTTTCTTTCGTTTTTCGCTTTCTTACCCTTAGTAGCTTTCAATTCTACTTTGTTAGTTCTTGGTTTGCTGCTAGTGGTGTTAATTATCGGTTCCGCACTGGTAAGTAGTTCTGAAGTGGCTTTTTTCTCCCTTACACCATCCGACATCAAAGAGTTTGAAGATGCCGCAGATAGCAAATCTAATTATATCCTAAAGTTGCTAAAGGCTCCCAATTACTTACTCGCTACTATTCTTATAAGCAACAATCTCATAAACATTGCTATCATCTTGGTCATGGCCCGTTTTTTAAGCTTGGCTATAGCACCTTCTTTTTTTATAGAAACTGGACAGTGGCTTCATCAGTTCGCGCCGTTTTCCTACTTTGAAGCTAATACCTGCGAAAAATTATTAGAGGTGCTCATCACTGTTGGCTTGGTAACTTTTATTCTGGTTTTGTTTGGTGAGGTGGCCCCTAAAGTCTTTGCACAACATAAGGGAAAGGTAGTAGCCAGATTCAATAGTCGATTGTTGACCGTCTTGTCAAAGTTATTACTCCCTCTAAGCGCCATTCTTGTTTCTGGTACTTCTTTATTTGAAAATTATTTTGGAGATGCTAATCAAAATAAGCAAACCTCTATGGAAGATATTGATGAAGCCATTCAGCTTGCCGTTGGAGATGATGAATTGGCAAAAGAAGACAAGGGAATCTTGAGAGGAATTGTAAAATTTGGGGATGTCCCAGTAAAGCAGATAACTAAGTCCTATGTCGATGTTGTCTCTGTAGACTTTAAAGATAAATACAATGTTCTTTTATCTGCTGCGGAGGAGTCGGGCTATTCTAGAATTCCTATTATTGATGATAGCTTCGATAATGTCACTGGCATTTTATACGTTAAAGATTTACTCCCATATTTGAATGAAGGGCCAGATTTTGAATGGCATAGTCTGATTCGTACAAATGTGTTTTATGTACCCGAAGCGAAAAAACTTGATGACTTGTTAGAAGACTTTCAAAAACAAAAGCAACATATAGCTATCGTTGTTGATGAGTTTGGAGGTAGTTCTGGAATCGTTACGCTTGAAGATGTCATAGAGGAGGTTATTGGAGACATCAAAGATGAATTTGACGATGATGGTGAAATAGAATTTAAAAAAATCGATGAGCTCAACTATTTATTCGAAGGCAAAACCTTACTGAATGATTTGAGTCGCGTTATTTCTGCTCCACCTGAACTATTCGATGAGGCTCGTGGCGATGCTGATTCTTTAGCGGGACTCGTTTTAGAATTGTCAGGCTATATTCCCAAAGTTGGCGAAATATTTAACAGCGATGGCTATCTCTTTAAAGTTGTCACTGTGAACAAAAGAAGAATTGAGCAGATCCTTGTGACACTGCCTAATCCTACAGAAAATACAGATGAAACTTAAATATCTCTTTTTTATTAGTTTTTTAGTTTTTGGATTCATGTCATGTGATTCTGAAAGACCTATATATAATCCAAAACCAAGAGCGTATCCTAAAATTGTTTTTCCAGTAAAAGCATATAGCATGGTTTCTCCCAAGACTTGCCCTTTTAGTTTTGAACGCGCGAGCTATGCGGAGTTTGTCCAAGACAGTCTTTTTTTTGGCGAAAAGGCCGAAAACGAATGTTGGTTCGATTTATATGTACCTTCTCTTAAAGGGACTATACATTGTAGCTATTACGGAATTGATGAGGTAAATACGCTGGATAAATTGATTACGGATGCCCATACACTAACTAATAAACATGGGATCAAAGCCGAGTTCATGGATGATTTTAAGGTCAACAAACCTGGAGGAGTGTATGGCAATGTTATGAACGTTGAAGGAGATGTTGCTACTCCATTTCAGTTTTATCTCACAGACAGTACTTCACATTTTTTGCGAGGCTCGTTATATGTTCGTTCGAAAATCAACACAGATTCTCTTGCTCCCGTTTATGAGTTTTTGAAAGTAGACGCCATGCATATGATCAATACTTTTGAGTGGGAATGATAATATATTGTCGATAAATTAATCCAAAATCAACTCATTAGTATTAGCTACTTAAGTTTCGGTAGTTCTAATATCGAGATTTTCATTTTAACCGAAATTTTTTCTAGTATTTAATTCTTGAAGACTGTTCTCTCACGTTCTTTTTTTCCATGACCAACTGTTGCGTTAGCAATTTTGATTCAGTGAATCAAAATAAGGCGGG
>CAYZUW010000160.1:1287-9226 GCA_964481325.1 uncultured Saprospiraceae bacterium | reverse complement strand
ATAACCCCAAAAAACCAAATGAAAACAATCTACATATGAAATTCTTATATATCTTTAAAGCCGAAGCTTTTTTGTTTTTTTAAGCGTTGCCTTTGCAACTTACATTCTTAAGACGACCTTCTTTGAATCAGGTCACAAAATCAAAAAAAAAAATTAAAACTCTTTTTTTCAGGTACTCAGATTAGATTTTGTAACACTATCTTTAACCTTTGAAATCAGGCACTTTTGCCTTGAATGCATACCAAAGGTATACTTTTTTTTTTATTAAAACCAATTTTTTTGACCAAGGCAAAGACTGTTTTTATTTGTAGTAATTGTAGCTATCATTCTCCCAAATGGGAAGGAAAATGTCCACAATGTGATAGTTGGAATACCCTAGAGGAAACACAAATTTTTAAGGAAAATAAACAGCAATCTGCAAGGGCTGCGATAATCCAAAAAGATGATAAGTTAATTCCCAATAAAGCCATCTTAATCAATGATGTAGAAGCTGGAAAAACGAGCCGTTTTCCGATTTTCGACCCAGAATTATCCAGAGTCCTTGGTGGAGGTATCGTCCCAGGCTCCGTTATTTTAGTCGGAGGACAGCCAGGAATTGGAAAATCGACCCTTTTATTGCAGTTGGCACTCCAAAATAATTTTAAAATATTTTACGTTTCGGGCGAAGAATCTGAAGAACAGATCAAATTAAGAGCAAATCGCATCACTCAACACAATGAAGATTGCTACCTTTTTACAAACGTGGGCACAGATAAGATTTTGTCCGAAGCAAGACGAATTGAACCAACGGTAATGATAATTGATTCTATCCAAACATTAACTTCTCCTCTTGTCGATTCAATACCTGGTACTATTTCTCAAATCAGAGAATGCGCCTATGAATTACAACGATTCGCCAAAGAGTCAGGAGTTACGGTTTTCATTATTGGCCATATTACAAAAGATGGTAATATAGCTGGCCCAAAAATCCTAGAACACATTGTAGATACTGTATTGCAATTTGAGGGAGATCAAAATCATATGTTCAGAGTATTGCGTACCACAAAGAATAGATTTGGAAGTACAGACGAGATAGGTATATATGAAATGATTACCTCTGGGCTTCGTCCAGTGACCAATCCTTCAGAATTATTCCTTCGTCAGGGGGACTCTGTTTTGAGCGGCTCTGCAATCGCAGCTACGATAGAAGGTTTACGACCTTTGTTGGTAGAAGTACAGGCGCTAGTCAGTACGGCTATATATGGTACCCCACAGAGATCTGCTACGGGCTACGACCTCAGAAGGATGTCTATGTTACTTGCTGTCTTAGAAAAACGTTGTGGATTTGCTTTTGGGCACAATGATGTATTTCTCAACCTAGCAGGAGGCATCAAGATCAATGACCCCTCTATTGATTTATCTATAGTGGCAGCCCTCATCTCTTCATTGGAGGACACAACTATAGAAGATGGCATTTGTTTTTGTGGAGAAGTAGGCCTTTCGGGGGAGATACGATCTGTCAATAGATTAGAGCAGCGCATCCAAGAAGCAGACCGTATGGGTTTCAAAGAGATGTATATCTCAAAATTTAACACCAAAGGCGTCAACTTTGAAAAATATACTATCAACATAACGCCTATTGGGAAAGTAGAAGAGCTTTATGAGCTTTTATTTGCCAATGTATAATAATACGTATAATATATATGGACAAAAATAACCCACATATAGATAAGCCCATCCTCTTCTTTGACGGTGTGTGTAATCTGTGCGATGGGTTCGTCCAGTGGGTAATCAAACGAGATAAAGAGGCTATTATATACTACGCCGCTTTGCAGTCGGATTTCGCCCAAAAGTTTACCGCCCATACCCAGCTCCAAGTCTCAAACCTCAATACAGTTATACTATATCATAATGGCCGCTTTTACAAGGATTCAGATGTAGCCCTTGAGCTAGTACGCCTTTTAGGCTATCCTTGGAAATTGGCATATCCATTCAGTCTCCTGCCCCGTATCATAAGGGATAGCGTATATAGATGGGTAGCTGGTAACCGTTATCGCTGGTTTGGAAAGAAAGACGAATGCATGATTCCTACACCTGCCCTCCAAAGTCGCTTCCTGGATAGCTAAGGCTAGCCCCTATGTTTTTTGGTATTAATGGTATTATTCCATTAACTTTGCGGCTTCAATTTTTAAAATTTAATAAGACACCATATATATGGCAACGCTACGCAGAACAGAAATTTCCAGCTTACTCAAAGAGGCTAAAGTCAACGAATATGTCCTAGTCAAAGGCTGGGTGCGAGCATTTCGCGCCAACAGATTTATCGCCCTCAACGATGGTTCTGCATTCGATAATATCCAAGTAGTTGTAGACTTCGAAAATTTTGACGAAGCACTACTCAAGCAAATCAGCTTTCACTCTTGTATTGCGGTCAAAGGAAAAATAGTAGAATCTCAGGGTTCAGGCCAAAGTATTGAGATTGTAGCTGAGGATATCGAGATTCTTGGAGGCTCAGATCCTGATGCTTATGCATTGCAACCAAAGAAACAGACGCTGGAGTACCTAAGAGAGAAAGCGCAATTCAGAATGCGGACCAATACTTTTTCAGCAGTTTTCCGTATTCGACATGCGATTGCCTTTGCGGTAAATAAATTTTACAACGACAATGGTTTTTACTACATGCATACCCCTATCATTACGGGTTCTGATGCAGAGGGAGCGGGGGAGATGTTTCATGTGACTACTTTCAAGCCAGACACCGCACCACGCGATGAAGATGGCGCAGTAGACTACAAAAAAGATTTCTTTGGCAAAGAGACCAATCTCACCGTGAGTGGTCAGCTACAGGCGGAGATAGGCGCATTATCTATGGGTAAGGTGTACACCTTTGGGCCGACCTTCCGTGCGGAAAACTCCAATACTTCTCGTCACCTCGCAGAGTTTTGGATGATAGAACCAGAGGTGGCATTCAATGATATCAACGACAATATGGACTTGGCAGAGTCCTTCAGTAAATACCTCATCAATTATATCCTAGACAACTATCCATCGGATTTGGCTTTCTTAGAGAAGCGTATCTTGGACATGGAAAAGCAGATGCCGAAGGAGCAGCGCCGAGCGATGCCGCTTATAGAGACGCTTAAGTTTGTAGTAGATAATGATTTTGAACGCATCACCTATACAGACGCTGTCAACTTGCTTCGCTCCTCCAAACCATACAAAAAGGGAAGATTTGAGTACGATGTGGAGTGGGGAGTTGATCTCCAGTCAGAACACGAGCGTTGGTTAGTGGAAAAGAAGTTCAAGAAGCCAGTCATCGTTGTGGATTATCCGAAGGATATCAAAGCATTTTACATGCGCCAAAATGACGACGATAAGACAGTTGCTGCGATGGATGTGTTATTCCCAGGCATTGGTGAGGTGATTGGTGGCTCGCAGCGTGAAGAGCGTCATGATCTACTCGTTAAGCGTATGCAAGAGATGGATGTTTCTACCGAAGAACTCGATTGGTATTTAGACCTACGTAAGTTTGGCGGTTGCCCGCACGCAGGTTTCGGAATGGGCTTTGAGCGTATGGTGCTCTTCATTACGGGTATGAGCAATATCCGTGACGTGATCCCATTTCCACGAACGCCAGGCAACGCAGAATTTTAATAAAAGAAATGATAATGAGGGGCCTACCCATTTATACACAAATGCGGAAAAGCATTTGTGTATAGATGGGTCGCTATGTTTCGCAGCTCCCTATTCGGTCGGTCCTGTTGGACTGTCGCCTATCGGCTCCACTACTGCACAGCGCTAGTCCGAAAAATTTCAAAATAGCATACTATCCATAATTACTATCTTTGCGTAATGTCTGCTCAATTAGCCATAGAAAACATAGCTCTATTTATAATAATGTGGGCAATCATCTTTTTTAGATACATACTCGTTGCAGGTGGCTTTCATCTGTATTTTTATAAGATAAAGAAACAGGCTTTCAAAGCTAGAAGAATATCCACTAAGCTTAGAAAAACCAATCAAACCAAAAAAGAGATAATAGCCTCTTTTCTCAGTTCAGGACTCTTCGCGCTAGGGGGTGTTTTCCTCGTTCGAATATGGAGTAATGGCTACGCTCAAATATATAATGACATCCATCAGTATGGCATTCCGTATTTATTTATTAGCGCCTTACTTTTTTTATTCCTCCATGATACTTATTACTATTGGCTCCACAGGTGGATGCATCGGCCCAGCGTATATAAGTATATTCACCAACAGCATCACGATAGCATCGCTACCACAGCATGGACTTCCTTTTCATTCGATTTACCTGAGAGTCTGATGCAGGCGATATTTTTACCCATTATGGTTTTTGTTTTGCCAATGCACTATTCGGTAGTTATTTTTCTCTTGATGTTTATGACCCTTAGTGCGACTATCAATCATCTTGACGTAGAAATCTATCCCAAAGACTTTAATAAACATCCTGTCGGGAAGTGGTTGATTGGTGCGACTCACCATAGCCTACATCATTCAGAGTTTATAACTAACTACGGTTTATACTTTACATTTTGGGATCACTGGATGGGTACGGAAAGTAAGGTGTTTGATCAGTGCTTTGAGGAGGTGACACAATAAGCCTCTGTTTTTAAATAGTACCCTTATATTAGTAACATGAAAAAATACGACATCATCGTAATCGGTGCGGGATCTGCAGGTCTAGGAAACGCTGGAATGGCGAATTCAATTGGTCTAAAGACACTCATGATAGAAGAGCATGAAGACAACTTTGGCGGCGACTGCACTAACTTTGGATGCGTGCCAAGCAAGGCACTAATCCATGTGGCGAAGTTGTTTCACGGAGCCCGAAAGGCACAAGAATATGGAATGAAAATATCTGGAAAAGCAGATATGAAAAAGGTTCTTGCTTATATTCATAAACATCAAGCACATATCAAGGCAGAAGAAGATGCGGCTCATCATAGAGCGCAAGGAATTGATGTGGAAATTGGCCGTGCTCGATTTGTAAATAAAACCACACTCGAAGTAAATGGGAAGCAATTCACTGCCAAAAAGTTTTTGCTCTGTACGGGCTCCTCACCGAGGTATCTAAATATTCCAGGTATCGAAAACGTGACCACCTATACTAATGAAACCCTATTTTTTGATTGTAAAGAATTGCCAGATAACTTAATGGTGATAGGAGGAGGAGCCATTGGCTGTGAGATGGCGCAAGCCTTCCAGCGCCTAGGTAGCCAAGTCACCATTGTAGATAGAGGAGAAAGGCTTCTCGGAAAAGAACGCCCTGAAATATCTGCTATCCTCGGAGATGTGTTTAAAGAGGAAGGTGTTCAAGTGATACATAATTCTACAGTGAAGTCTTTCGAAAATGGACAGGCACTTGTCGAATCTAAAGATGGAACCACGAAGAACATTCCCTTAGATGCATGTCTAATGGCTGTAGGCAGAATAGTCAATACTAAGGACATGGGCCTTGATAAAGCAGGCATAGAACTGACAGAGCGAGGTAGAATCAAAGTCAACGATTACTTTCGCTCAACCAATAATAAGGTATATGTCCTAGGTGACGGGGCAGGAAAATATATGCTTTCGCATGGGGCCGAAAAGATGGTAAAACTTCTTTGGCGAAATATGCTGAATCCACTATTCAAAAAGAAAGACAAAATAAATGACTTGTCTTGGGTGACCTTCACCGATCCTGAAGTGGCGAGCTTCGGATATAGCGAAGAACAAATGAATAAAAAACTCATCCCATACTATAGACAAGATCAAACTTTCTCAGAAGATGATCGTGCTATTGTAGATGAGTACCCTTATGGAAGAGTTTCCATCTGGATAGATAGATTAGGTGCATTAGAAGACCGCACCATCAAGTCTGCAACAATGATAGCGCCCAAAGCTGGAGACCTAATCCAAGAACTGCAGCTAGCCGCAGAGGCAGGTATCCCCATCGGGAAAATAGCCAATCGAGTCTACCCTTATCCAGTAGCTTCTAGAATCAATCAAAAGACCATAAAAGGGGTGACGGATAAAAGTTTTACTCCTTTTAAGAGAAGGGTGGCAAAGATGGCTTTTAAGTTGTTTAATTGGTGAATACTTAACGGAAGATTGTCACTTAAGAATTCTAACTTTTTCCGTACTCAACTTTTATCGTATTGACTTAATTTTAGCTATATATAAGGTTGAAATACTTGTAAAATCGAATTATAATAAAAAATATGGTCGCGTAATTGACATAATTAAAGTGATTAAAAACAATTGTGGAGTGCAACAACTTTCCCTTAATACAAAAACTATTTAATTTTTTGAGTTTTCAAAGCTTTCAAAATTACAATAATACGCAGACCCTTTTGTTTGATGTTTTCAGCGGTGATCCAGGTTTAGGCTTACAATATTTTGAGACTCCAGAAAAAAATTAACTTGCTATGATGATAAGAATATTTTTTATCTTTTCAGTTAGCTTACTCTTGTATTCTTGCCTAAAAGATGATGATATCATAATCTCCATTACAGAACCTCCGGAGGAAATGATTCCAATAGAGAATGAAAATTTAATAGATACGTTTCTTTGGGCAGTCCCAGTTGACTCTAGTACTATTCGCAATAGAGATCAATATACAGTGCGGCATGTATTGATACATGAAGATATAGTATTATTTCACATTGCTAGTTTGCAGGGATGGGTAGCGTTTGACCGTAGTACAGGGGAGGTGGTATGGGACAATAGAGGCCAGCTAAATTCAACTATAATCGCTGATAGCCCGATACAATATGGTGACTTTATGTATTATGTGCGAACAAGTTCTTTTCTAAAGATAAATTTGACAAATGGGAATCTTGAATTAAAAGAGCTTTGGCCGATTGATGCTGAATTTCAACGACATTTTCTTGATATAAATGAAGATGAAATCTATGGTAGAATTGCTGATTTTAATAATCAGGGCCCTGATTTTGATGCTTGGATAAAAATACCAACTGATGAAATCGTTTCTCCGCCCTTGAATTGGAATAGATTTAACTCTTATTTCGCCGCTGAGAACAATGATGTTGTTAGGGGATCTGGATCTGCTGTTTTCTATATAGATTCGAATGGTCATAAGAACATGATTCATCCGGCTAATAATAGAACTTCCAATCTAATAAATACTGTAAACAATACCGTCACATCCTATGATTTAGATGCTGATAGTATCAAGTGGATTAAGGAGGTCAGTGACTTTGGTGCATTTGGTACAGGTACTATTATTGATGAAGATAGGGTGTATAATATAGTGGACAGCAGTATGGTATGTATAAGTGCAGAAACTGGTGAGACATTGTGGAAAGCAGACCCTAGGTTTTTCAACGAAACCTTTGCCTTTGGTGCCGGCATGCATGTTGTTGGCGATAAAATTGTTGCTATAGGTACAAATAGCAAAAATGTAGGGCTGAACAAATATACTGGAGAGGCAGTCTGGTTTGTGAATTATGATGCCAATCACCCAGAAAGAAATGCGAGGGGTAGTCGACAATTTGCAGTTGATATTTACCAAGGCAGGATTTACTATATAAGTGGGTCTGGCCAATTAGTAAGTCTCAATCCTGATACAGGGAGTGTAAGACGTTACTATCTACCAGATAGACCTATTATCGAGGAATATGATATTCAGCTTTTCGAACCTTCTTTTAGGTTAAATGGGATGACTATTTCTGATGATGGAATTGTTTATCTCTCTGAGGGTCTAAGGTTTTTAGCTTTGGAGGTTCCAGATAAAGACATGTGAATTTTTAACTACCAAAATTAAATGCAAAGCAACATGGATATTTATAAATCCATGTTGCTTTTTTTAATAATCATCAAGTTATTTCCTTCGCGACTCACCGCAGGCGACAAAGCTCAACAAGCGGAGCGCGTAGAGGCAAAGGTATCCCCATCGGGAAAATAGCCAATCGAGTCTACCCTTATCCAGTAGCTTCT
>CAYZUW010000160.1:0-1187 GCA_964481325.1 uncultured Saprospiraceae bacterium | reverse complement strand
GCTTTTAAGTTGTTTAATTGGTGAATACTTAACGGAAGATTGTCACTTAAGAATTATAACTTTTTCAGTACTCAAATTTCTTTGATTGCTATCTAAAATTTGTAGAAAATACGTTCCATTTGCTAATTGTCTAACATCAATTTTAGATTGGTTTTCTACAGAAATAACTTTAGTGCCATTAATATTGTAAACCTGTATACTAAATTCATTTAACTCTGTTTCTATTTGTATAAACGCTGAAGTAGGATTTGGGTAAAGCTTTATCTTATCTTTAGAAGCTTTATCAGTCGAAGTAAACAAGCACCCTCCGAAGCCAACGAGGTCTTCATTGAAAATTACTTTTGTCTCCTTGTAAGTTCTTGAAAAGTCTTTTGGACTGTCCACCTTGACTCCAATTATTTGAGAGTCATTTAAGACTTGGATTTTTGAAATATTGGAGTCTTCACAATGTGTAACATGAAATGATTGAAGACCATCCGTAGAATAATAAAGTATTCCAGAATCGCTTCTAAACCATCCTTTGTCTATTGATTGCATAGTAAAGTCTACGGGTACGAATGGAAGATCTACTTCTGTCCATGAAACACCCGTATCTTTAGTCTCATAAAATACATTAAAATAAGACCTGGCAAATGCATTTTTTTCATTTATAAATTGAACTTGACTTGGGCTAAATGGAGTTTTATTTGTAATCCAAGTTAGGCCATTGTTATTTGAATAACCTACATGTTGATCTGTAAAGGCAAGGCTAAATAAACTAAATAGAGTACTGTCATTAAGGAAATAAAATTCTCGAAATCCATCCTGAGATCCATTACTTAAAGGGCTTGACATTTTACTCCAAGATTTGCCAAAGTTAGTAGTCTGGATTGCTTCTCCATTAGTGGACAATACAGACCATGCAAGCCCATCCTTGCCTAATGTAATATTTATGGGAGCAGACTTAGATTCATATCCAGCTATCCATGTATTACCTCTATCTTCAGTATAATATAGTATGTCTTTGAATTCGCCATAGGGTCCACCGCGATCTGAGCTTGCTAATATCCCCTTTGATTCATCATAAAATTTTATGTCGTCAATGTTTCGCATACTGCCTTCAAAATGAGGATCTGGGATAGGAAGAGTTGACCATGTATTTCCATTGTCATCAGTTCTAAATATATTGTCTCTATTAAAAACTATTT
>CAYZUW010000159.1:0-9260 GCA_964481325.1 uncultured Saprospiraceae bacterium | reverse complement strand
TAGATGTGGTCGTGCTATCCGTTCCTACCCCGACAAAGGAGTCGGGGTACCACTTCTATCGCTTAGCTCTAAGCGCCTCCGGCTTATCTTGCTTGGTCGCCTACGGCGAGTCGCGAAGGCAAATAGAGACTACCAAACTAGCATTAAAGTTGGGAAAATAGTTTTTGGACTAGCGATGTGCAGGATTGACGACTGTTCTAGCCTGAAGCCTTTTCGGCTGAATGGTTAGTAAGGGAGGAAGTGCAAAGCACCGAGGCGAATGCCGAGATCCGAAACGTAGCGACCCTGATAGCCGATCTTCAGGAGGCTCATCAGGGTAGGCCCCAAACAAAAAGAAAACTCCAAATAAATGGAATTTCCTTTTTTATGCTTATGTATTTCTTGAGTATTCTATTCTTCAGACTCCGCAGAGCTAAGGCTAGCATCAGCAGCTGTTGCATCTGCCACTACCCCTTCTGTGCCATTTTCCTCTTCATTATAAGCAGCTAACCTTGCTTGCTCTCTTTCGTAAACTTCACGAGTAGTTACAAACATGTCATTGTATTTGCGCATTCCTGTACCCGCCGGAATTTGCTTACCAACGATTACATTCTCCTTAAGACCCAATAGGTAATCTTCTTTTGCTCCAATCGCTGCAGTACTCAATACCTTAGTAGTCTCCTGGAAAGAAGCCGCAGAAATCCAACTTGATGTACCTAATGAAGATTTTGTAATCCCTTGCAAAATAGGTGTAGAAGTTGCAGGAACTGCATCTCTAAACTGAACCAGTTTCTTGTCATTACGCTTGAGGTAAGAATTCTCTTCTCTCAATTGTCTTAATGACACAATCTGCCCAGGGTTAAGCTTTGTAGATTCTCCAGATTCAGTGACAAATTTCTTGTCAAAAATCCAATCATTTTGCTCAAAGAAGTCATACTTTTCAACAGCTTCTCCTTCTAAGAAAGTAGTATCACCTGGATCAACAATCTGTACTCTTCTCATCATCTGGCGAACAATAACTTCCATGTGCTTATCATTGATACCAATACCTTGAGAACGATATACTTCTTGTACTCCATTTACTAAGTAATACTGAACAGCGAATGGTCCTTTAATATTCAAGATATCACGAGGTGCGATAGATCCATCAGAAAGGGTTGTACCTGCTTTGATGAAATCACCATCTTGTACCAAGATGTGCTTAGAAGTAGATATCAAATACCTACGCTGTTGTCCATCTTTTGCATCTATGATAACCTCTTGATTACCTCTCTTTATTTTTCCAAAAGAAACTTCACCATCTATTTCTGCTACAACTGCAGGGTTAGAAGGATTTCTTGCTTCAAACAATTCTGTCACCCTTGGAAGACCACCGGTGATATCACCAATAGAACCAACCTTTCTAGGAATCTTAGCAATACGTTGTCCCGTTTTGATTTGAGCGCCTGCTTCAATAGATAAGTATGCTCCTACTGGAACATTATATGATTTCAGTTCTTCTCCATCCGCAGAAACAACCTTCACCTTTGGTACCATTCTAGACTTTCTAGTCTCCGTGATAACCATTTCAGAGTATCCTGTTTGATCATCATATTCTTTTCGGAAAGTGATACCTTCTTCTATATCTTCAAACTGAACAATACCTTCATGCTCAGAAATAATCACTGCGTTAAATGGATCCCAGCTTGTAAGCACTGTACCTTTCTCTACTTTCTGGCCATCTTTCACGTGAATCAATGAACCATACTTGATATGACTAGAAGAGTACACTTTACTAGAGTCTGTATCTACTATCTTCAATTCTCCAGAACGAGAAAGAACGATAATATTTTCGTTTCCTTCTTCGTCAGTATTCTTGATTGTTTTGATGTCATCAAAAACAACCTTACCTGTAAATTTAGAAGCTAACTCTGAATCTTGCTTAGTAACAGATGCGATACCCCCAACGTGGAAAGTACGAAGTGTCAACTGAGTACCAGGTTCACCAATAGATTGGGCAGCAATAATACCTACTGCATCTCCCATCTCAGTAATTCTACCTGTTGCTAAGTTTTTACCATAGCATTTAGCACATACTCCTCTTTTGGTCTCGCAAGTAAGTACTGATCTAATCACTACTTCTTCGATGCCAACAGATTCTATATATTTAGCCGTTTTTACATCTATATATTCTGCTGCTGCAACTATGACTTCGTCTGTCACTGGATGCACTACATCATGCAAGGAGAATCTACCTTCAATTCTATCCGCAAGTGATACGATTTCTTTATCATTTTCCTTTAAGGCAGAAGTAGCATTTCCTCTTAATGTGTGGCAATCCGTGGTTAGGATTACAACGTCTTGAGCAACGTCCACTAATCTTCTTGTAAGGTATCCTGCATCGGCCGTCTTCAAGGCTGTATCTGCAAGACCTTTACGTGCACCGTGCGTAGAGATAAAGTACTCGAGTACTGACAGTCCTTGAAGAAAATTGGAAAGAATCGGGTTTTCAATAATTGCCCCACCCGTATCTCCAGACTTTCTTGGTTTTGCCATCAGCCCTCTTAATCCACAAAGCTGCTTAATCTGCTGTTTAGATCCACGCGCACCTGAATCAAGCATCATATATACTGAGTTGAAGCCGTCCTTATGAGCGGCCAACTCTTCCATTAATTTTGTGGTGATTTGATTATCGGCGTAAGTCCACTTATCAATAACTTGATTGTATCTCTCATTACCGGTAATCAATCCAAGCTCGTAATTATCCCAAACTTCATCTACAGAGGCCTGAGCTTCTTGAAGCGTATTTTGTTTATTTGATGGAGAAATAAGGTCTCCTAAGTTAAAGGACAAACCTCCTTTGAATGACCAGTAGAAACCCATATCTTTAATCTCATCAAGGAACGCAGCTGTAACAGCAAAATCTGTACGCTCAATAATGTCCATGATGATTACCTTTAGATTTTTCTTGGTTAAAACCGCGTTACTATAAGGTACATTTTCAGGTATCGCTTTATTGAATATAACTCTTCCAACAGTAGTCTCTACTCTATCTAAAACTAATTCACCCTCTTTTTCTACCAATACTTTTACAATAACTTTAGAATGAAGATCTAAAGCTTTGTCATTGTATGCAATGATAACCTCCTCTGCTGAGTAATAATGCGTCGCCTTTACGTCCGTTTGCGTTCTACTCTTTGTAAGGTAGTATAGTCCCAAGACCATATCCTGAGAAGGAAGCGTAATTGGAGAACCGTTTTGAGGATTCAACATATTATGGGCTGAAAGCATTAACACTTGTGCTTCCAAAATGGCACCTTGACTCAATGGCACGTGAACCGCCATTTGATCCCCATCAAAATCGGCGTTAAAGGCACCACAAACTAATGGGTGTAGTTGAATCGCTTTTCCTTCAATCAATGTAGGCTGGAAAGCCTGAATCGACAATCTGTGAAGTGTAGGGGCTCTGTTCAATAGAATAGGATGCCCTTTTAATATATTTTCAAGAATTTCCCAGATGACAGGATCTTTACGATCGACTAATTTTTTCGCAGATTTAACCGTCTTAACAATACCTCTTTCAATTAATTTTCTAATTACGAAAGGCTTGAATAATTCGGCTGCCATTTGCTTTGGAAGACCACACTCGTGCAATTTCAAATTTGGCCCAACCACAATAACGGAACGACCTGAGTAATCAACACGCTTTCCTAATAGATTCTGTCTGAAACGACCTTGCTTACCTTTAAGTACATCACTCAAGGACTTCAATGCTCTACCTCCTTCTGCTTTAACAGCGTTAGATTTTCTTGAATTATCAAATAGTGAATCCACTGCTTCCTGAAGCATTCTCTTCTCATTTCTAAGAATTACTTCTGGAGCCTTGATTTCCAATAGTCTCTTGAGACGATTGTTTCTGATAATCACTCTTCGATAAAGATCATTCAAATCTGAACTTGCGAATCTACCCCCATCAAGTGGTACAAGTGGTCTAAGTTCTGGCGGCACAACTGGTAAATATTGAATAATTGCCCATTCTGGTTTATTCTCAATTCTAGTTTGCCCATCTCTGAACGCTTCGACAACTCTAAGTCTATTCAGTGCTTCAGATTTTCTTTGTTGAGAAGTCTCTGTCGCTGCTTGAAGTCGAAGATCATTACTTAACTGATCCAAGTCTAGACGCATCAATAAGTCTCGGATTGCCTCCGCACCCATTTTAGCGATAAACTTATTAGGGTCATCATCTTCCAACATTTGATTTTCTGGTGGAAGTGTTTCCAAGATTTCTAGGTATTCCTCTTCTGTTAGAAGAGTTCTTACCTCCATATCTTCTTTTATACCTGGTTGGATAACAACATATCTCTCGTAGTATACAATTGTTTCCAACTTCTTTGATGCAATACCAAGTAGGTATCCAATCTTGTTCGGTAATGATTTGAAAAACCAGATGTGAACAACAGGCACCACCAACTTGATGTGCCCCATACGTTCTCTCCTAACTTTCTTCTCCGTTACCTCTACTCCGCATCTATCACATACAATACCTTTGTATCTGATACGCTTATATTTTCCACAATAACATTCATAATCCTTAACAGGTCCGAATATTCTTTCGCAGAATAATCCGTCTCTTTCAGGTTTATAAGATCTATAGTTTATTGTTTCAGGTTTTAGCACTTCACCAAACGATCTTTCTAGAATATCATCCGGAGAAGATAAACTAATAGTTATCGTGTTGAATTTTGTGTTTTGACTTTTCGTATTCTTTTTAAATGCCATAAAGCAAAATATTTAATGCATGTTAAATATTAATTTTTCTTAGTCGAACTTTACATCGAGCGCTAGTCCTCTCAATTCATGTATTAATACATTGAATGATTCAGGAATATTCGGTTCTGGCAAATTGTCTCCTTTGACAATTGCTTCGTATGCTTTTGCTCTACCATTAATATCATCAGACTTAATAGTTAGCAATTCTTGAAGGATATTAGATGCTCCAAATGCTTCCAAAGCCCATACCTCCATCTCACCAAATCTCTGACCACCAAACTGCGCCTTACCACCAAGTGGTTGTTGCGTAATTAATGAGTAAGGCCCTATAGATCTAGCGTGCATCTTATCATCTACCATGTGGGAAAGTTTCAACATGTAGATAATACCAACCGTTGCCTGTTGGTGGAATTTATCTCCAGTCTCTCCATCGTACAAGTACGTCTGTCCTAATGAAGGAAGATTTGCTTGTTGTATATACGTTTCGATTTCTTCCATACTCGCTCCATCAAAGATTGGTGTACCAAACTTCATGTCTAGTTTTTCACCAGCCCAGCCAAGAACCGTTTCAAAGATTTGACCTAAGTTCATTCTTGATGGTACCCCTAGTGGATTAAGCACGATATCTACAGGTGTACCGTCCTCTAAGAAGGGCATATCTTCCATTCTTACAATTCTAGATACAATTCCCTTGTTACCGTGACGACCTGCGAGCTTATCTCCCACCTTAAGCTTTCTTTTCTTCGCCATATATACTTTAGCGAGCTTAAGTACACCTGCAGGAAGTTCATCCCCGATGCTTATGTTAAATTTTTCACGCTTGTAGCGTCCAACTTCTTCGTTGTACTTAATACTGTAGTTATGAAGTAGTCTAGCGATAAGTTTGTTCTTATCCGCATCACTCGTCCAATTACTATAATCAACTACACTATAGTCAATCTTATTCTTAAGTACAGTTTGAGAGAACTTCGTTCCTTTAGGTACCAATTCTTCGTTGTAAATACTCTTGACTCCGCTAGAGGTTTTGCCTTTAAGCATCACCATCAACTTATCAATCAAGATCGTCTTCAACTCATTCGTTGCAATGGCGTGTTGCTCATCCAACTTAATCAGTAAGTCTTTCTCTTGTGCCTTTTGGATTTTGTCCTTTTTAGCACGAGCAAAAAGTTGCTTGTTGATGATTACCCCTTTTGAAGATGGAGGTGCTTTATAAGAAGCATCTTTAACATCACCCGCTTTATCTCCAAAGATTGCTCTCAATAGCTTCTCTTCAGGTGTAGGATCTGATTCCCCTTTAGGTGTAATTTTACCAATTAGGATATCTCCTTCTTTCACCCATGCACCAACTCTAATAACCCCATTCTCATCCAAATCTTTTGTAGCGTCTTCACTAACGTTTGGAATATCATTGGTTAATTCTTCTTCTCCTAATTTGGTATCTCTTACGTCAAGCTCAAAATGCTCAATGTGTAGAGAAGTAAAAATATCTTCTTTTACTACTCTTTCAGAAAGCACAATGGCATCCTCAAAGTTGTATCCTTTCCAAGGCATAAATGCCACCTTCAAGTTTTGCCCTAAAGCTAATTCTCCTTTTTGAGTAGCATAGCCATCACAAAGAATCATACCTTCTGATACTCTATCTCCTTTTCTAACGATTGGCTTCAAGTTCACACAAGTACCTTGATTGGTTCTTCTAAACTTGATCAAATCGTAAGATTTACGATTATCTTCAAAAGATACTAATTGATCTTTCTCTGTTCTATCATATCTAATAATGATCTCACGAGCGTCTACATATTCCACTACTCCGTCTCCTTCTGCATTGATCATCATACGAGAATCGATGGCTACTCTTTCTTCGATACCTGTACCAACGATTGGACTGTTAGGCTTTACTAAAGGTACAGCCTGACGTTGCATGTTAGATCCCATCAGGGCTCTATTCGCATCATCATTCTCAAGGAACGGAATTAAGGAAGCAGAAACCCCAACAATTTGGTTAGGTGCGACATCCATATACTCAATCTCTTTGGGACCTAGTACTGGGAAATCCCCGTGTTCTCTACACTTAATTTTATCTGTAAGGAATGCTCCTTTCTCATTTATCTGAGCATTCGCTTGTGCAATCTTTTTGAAATCTTCACCTTCAGCAGAAAGATAAAGAGCTCCTTCATTCATCGCCACTTTTCCATTTTTCACAGGTCTATATGGCGTTTCTAGGAATCCCATCTTATTCACTTTCGCGTGAACGCAAAGCGTAGATATCAATCCAATGTTCGGTCCTTCTGGAGTTTCAATAGTACACAATCTACCGTAGTGAGAATAGTGTACATCTCTTACCTCAAAGCCGGCTCTTTCTCTCGAAAGTCCCCCTGGTCCAAGAGCAGAAATTCTTCGTTTATGTGTTATTTCTGAAAGTGGATTTGTTTGATCTAAGAATTGAGACAATTGACTTGTTCCAAAGAAAGAGTTAATTACAGATGAAAGGGTTCTCGCATTGATCAAATCAACAGGCGTAAACACCTCATTATCTCTTACGTTCATTCTTTCTCTAATCGTTCTAGCCATTCTAGCTAAACCAACACCGAACTGTGCATATAACTGCTCCCCTACGGTACGAACACGTCTGTTACTGAGGTGATCAATATCGTCAATCTCTGCTTTTTGGTTCATCAGACTTACCAAATACTTAACGATTTCGATAATATCCTCCTTAGTAAGAACAAGAATATCATTTGAAGTATCAAGACCTAATTTTCTATTGATCTTGTATCTACCTACTTCTCCTAAATTGTATCTCTTATCAGAGAAAAACAATTTATCAATGATCCCTCTTGCAGTCTCATCATCCGGTGGATCTGAACCTCTAAGCTGTCTATATATATACTGAACTGCTTCTATTTCTGAACTGGTAGGATCTTTTTGCAAAGTGTTGTAGATGATTGTATAATCTTCTTCAACATCTTCTTTTTGCAAAATTACCGTTTCAGCGTTTGCTTCAAGAATCAATTCTATATTTTCATCATCTAGTACAGTATCTCTTTCTAGAATGATTTCATTTCTTTCAATTGTTACTACTTCACCTGTATCCTCATCAACAAAATCCTCTGTCCAACTCTTCAATACACGTGCAGCCAGTTTTCTTCCTACCGCTTTTTTCAAGTCTTTCTTAGTTGCCTTGATTTCATCTGCCAATCCGAAAATATTTAGGATAGCTTTATCTGTATCGAAGCCAATAGCTCTAAGCAATGTAGTAACTGGGAATTTCTTTTTACGATCGATGTAAGCATACATGACCGTATTTATATCTGTCGCAAATTCCATCCAGGCTCCTTTAAAAGGAATGATTCTGGCGGAATGAATTTTAGTACCATTAGGGTGAAATGATTGCCCGAAGAATACACCTGGAGATCTATGCAATTGAGAAACAATGACTCTCTCTGCACCGTTAATCACAAATGTACCTTTAGGAGTCATGTATGGTATATTTCCAAGGAATACATCTTGAACGATGGTCTGGAAATCAACATGCTCTTCATCATTACATGATAGTCTTAGCTTGGCCTTAAGAGGCACACTGTATGTCAAACCACGTTGCATACATTCGCTAATAGTATATCGAGGTGGATCAATGAAGTAATCCAAAAATTCGAGTACGAAAATATTCCTAGCATCAGTGATAGGAAAGTTTTCTTGGAAAACTCTAAATAAACCCTCGTTACCTCTATTTTCAGGAGTTGTTTCCAACTGGAAAAACTCTTTAAAAGATTTAAGCTGTATTTCAAGTAAATCTGGATACTCGTCTGGTAGTTTAATTTTACCAAAACTTACCCTTGGATTTACGTTTTTGATTTTTTCGCTTGTAGCCATAGAAATCGAGTTTTTTATCAGATAAAATATCTGATTGAATGTTTGATAAAGCGATGTGCATATTTCGTAGCAAGCACGGCTAATACAATTGCAAGAATAGAGACAACAATAGGCCTAGTCAAAAGTATACACTTTCGACTAAGCCTTATTTGTTATATCAGTTATTTAAGTAGAATTCTACTTGCATAAAGGTATTGGGTCGATTTGATTAAGGTTAAAAAGATTACTTCAATTCGACATCAGCACCTGCTGCTTCTAACGCTGCCTTCATCTTTTCAGCATCGTCTTTAGAAAGCCCCTCTTTAAGGGTTGCAGGAGCACCGTCAACGAGATCTTTTGCCTCTTTCAATCCAACGCCCATTAGAGTTTTAACCTCCTTAACTACCTGTAACTTTGCAGCACCTGCAGAATTAAGTACTAGGTTAAATTCTGTTTTTTCAGCACCAGCATCTCCGCCTCCTGCACCAGGTGCAGCAGCTACAGCTACAGCCGCAGCTGCAGGTTCGATACCATGCTCTTCTTTTAGTATGTCAGCCAACTCGCTTACCTCTTTGATAGAAAGAGCAACAAGTGTGTCTGCCAATGATTTTAAATCCGCCATTTTATAACACTGTTTTTTAAATTGTTCACAAATAAATATAACATCTATATGCGTGTAACTT